>NZ_LFEK01000001.1 GCF_001039265.1 Synechococcus sp. GFB01
CTGCCGGCCGCCAGCACCACCAGATCGGCGGGCCCACCGCAGCGCAGCACGCCATCCCAGGCCAGCCCCAGCACCGCGGCCGCAGCTGTGGTGAAGGGAGCGAGGCCGAGGCGCTCCCAGGGGTGCAGATGGGCCGCCACCACGCTGAAGCGCAACAGGTCGATCGGGTCGAAGTCACCGCCAGGAAACCAGGGATCCTGCACGTTGTCGCCACCAACCGCCACCGCCACCCCGGCCCGCTGCAGGGTGTGGATCGGCGCCTGGAGGCGCAGCAGCGGGGTGCGCCCGGCGCGTCGCCCGAGCAACCAGGCATTGGTGGTCGGCAGGGCCACCACAGTGATCCCGAGCTCGGCCAACTGCTCGGCCAGCTGTTCCTGGGAACGCTCCCTCATCAGGGACAGGCTGCTGATGTGGCTGCAGGTGATCGGCACGGTGGTCCGCAGTCGCCGGGCAGCAGCAGCCACCAGCGCCAGGCCGCGGCCGGGGTGAGACTCCGCCTCATCCACATGCACATCGATGCCGCAGCCAAACCTCTCCGCCAGACGCAGCAGCGCCTCGATCGCCGGGAGTTCCTGGCTGCCCGGGGCATAGGGCGGGCCGATCACACCGCCGAGCAGACCGCCATGGCCCGCCACCCTTTGAGCCAGCTCCTGGCCCGCGCCGGTGAGCCAGTGGTTCACCGGCGCAAGGGCGACCAGCTGCAGGTCCAACCGCTCGGCCCAGCGGCTGCGCAGCTCCAGGAGAGCCTCCCAACTGGCCTGTGCCGAAGGCCCGACGCTGTCGATGTGGCTGCGGAGGGCGCGCAATCCCTGCAGCCAGGCCCGTTGCAGGGCACGCTCGGCCCTCTCGAGCACGAGCTCCCGGGTGCGCGCCTCGTGCTCGCGCAGGTTGAGCGCCAGGGCCGCCGCCATGGTGCCCTCCCAGTTGGGATAGGCCTCGGCCGTGAAGCACTTGTCGAGGTGGGCATGGGGCTCCACCAGAGGCGTGAGGGCCAGCGGCAGCCGCTGCTGAGGCCAGCCGGGGGTGCCAGGCAGGGGCTGGAGTGCCGCGATCCGGCCGTGCCGCTGCTCCAGCCGCACGGCGACCAGTCCATCGGCACCCACCGGCCCCAGATCGAGGCGAGGATCGAGCAGCGCCCGGGGGAGCCGCAGATCCAGCGGGGTGGACAGCATCGTCATGGGGGCTGCCAGCCGAGTGGCCCTGCATCGTCGGTAGCGCCGGCCTCCTTCCCGCTGTCGAGATCCACCCACAGGGGCACGAAGCTGCCCGCCACACCGAGCACGAGGGAGCGCAGACGGGGCACCCGCCACTCGAGCACCCTCTGGCCGCCGATCTCGCTGCGGTAAAGGCTGAACAGGCCCAGATTGATGCGCCGGCTGTGCTGCCGCACCACGGCGGCCAGGGCTGCCCGCTGCTCGCTCACCATCCGCTCGCAGTCGGGCATCGCCAGGCGCAGCATCAGCGGCAGATCGGCCTCCCGGCAGAGCTCTTCGGCGATCTCATCCACCAGACGACCGGCCACGAACTCCTGGAAGTCGGTCATCTGCGGATTGCTGAAAACCAGCACCACGAGCGCCACCCCGGCAGCAGCGAGGGGCGTCGGTGGCAGACGGCGCACTGGGCTCACAGGCAGAGCCGACGAACGAGCAGGGATCCCTGCGAACAATGGCACCGGATCCCGCCCTCTGCAGCAATCGGGCGACGCCGGCCCGGTACCCCGGCTTGGTACATTGAGCGCACCGCGGCGGGCGTAGCCAAGCGGTTAAGGCAGCGGCTTGTGGCGCCGCCATTCGGGGGTTCGAATCCCCTCGCTCGCCCTCCCGATCCGGCCGCCATCGGCTGCCCTCCATTACCCCAGCAGGGCGTCCAGCAGGAGCTCGGCGCCTCCCCTCACGGCATCGGCACAGGGCAGTCTCGTGGCGCCGCTCAACTCGGCAACGGCACGCGCCGCTTCATCCGGGTCCAGATGAGCGGTATTGAGCGCCACGGCCCGCACCCGCGGCCGCAGGCCATCGGGGCGTCCCAGGGCCGCCAGGGCTTCCACCGCTGCGATCAGCTCCGGCAGGGGTGGGATCGGCAGCTCAGGCAGCCCCTTGAGATGGACCTGGCCGGCCCGGTGCACGAGCAGCAGGTCGGTGGGCTGACTGCCCCGCAGCAACGGCAGGGTGGCGGTGGAGCCGGGATGGGCCAGCGAGCCCTGGCCTTCCACCAGCAGCAGCCCAGCGGCGGGCAGACCCTGGGCGGCAGCCAGCACCGCCGCTTCCACCGCGCCGGCGGCGTAGTCAACGCGCACGGCGTCGAGGGCCACGCCCCCACCGCTGATCAGGATCCCGGCCTGGCCGGTCCCCACGAAACGCGCCGACAGGCTCGCCCGCGGGCCGCGGCCGTCAGCTCCAGGCAGGCGCTCATCTTGCCCACGGCCATGTCGGTGCCCACCGCCAGCCAGCGCCGGCAGGGCAGCGCCGCCGCCCGCCCCACCCCCACCGTGAGCCCGGCGGGCTCGCATCGCAGATCCCAGATCCAGGCGGGATCGCGCCGCAGCGCGGCCAGCTCCGGGTCGTCGCCGATGCGGCTGTGCAGGCCGCTGGCCACCGACAGCCCGGCCTGCAGCGCCATCACCAGGTCGGTCCGCACCGGCTCCGGCAGGCGCCCCCCCGAGGGGGCCAGTCCCACCACGGCCACGTCGGGGGAGTAGGGCAGTGCCTCGGCCAGCGAGGCGACCACCGGCACATCGCGTGCGATGCCCGTCACATCCTCGAGGGAACGGCCGGCATGGGCTGGATCCACCACCGCCGCCACCGGGCCGGGGCGGTAACGCAGCAGCGCCAGACCGGTCTTGCCGGACAGATCCGCCAGACCGCCGTGCAGCAGAACCACCACCCGATGCTCGGGCTTCAGCATCACCGCACCTCCTCGGCCAGAGCCGGCCCGGGGAGCACCCCCAGTCCCGGCCCGCTCGGCGGCAGCAGCACGTCATCGCGGCGGTCAAGGCCCAGGAAGGGATCGTCGATCAGGTTGAGATGGCTGTCCAGGTCGGGCCAGTGCACCAGCGGCAGCAGCTGCGCCGCCGCGCCGTTGAGCAGCGAGCCATCGGAGTAGCAGCCCAGCATCACCCCGAGGCCCAAGCGTCGGGCAGTGCGCGCCATCAGCAGGGCCTCCGCCAGCCCGCCGCTCTTGAGCAGCTTGATGTTGATGCCATCCACATGAGGCGCCAGCCGCAGCAGATCGGCCAGATCCCAGCAGCTCTCATCGGCCACCAGCGGCAGCGCACAGCCATGCTGAAGAGCGGCGAATCCCGCCGTATCGCGGTCAGGATCGGCGAGCGGTGCCAGCGGTTGCTCCAGCAGCACCACTCCGGCCCGCTGCAGCTGGGGGAGCATGGCATGGGCCACCTCAAGATCCCAGCCGCCATTGGCATCGACCTGCAGCTCACAGGGCGCGCCGGCGATCTGGCGGCGTTGCTCGAGAGCCGCCGCGACAGCCTCCAGGAGGGCCAGATCGTGAGCCAGGCCTGACGGGCTGCCGAGCTTGAGCTTGATGCGGCTGGCGGGGAGCAGCGCCCACCAGCGCTCCAGCCGGGCCACAACGGCCTCGGGCTCGCCGAGCCCGAGCGTGACGCTGGTGGCGACACAGGCTTCCGGATCCAGTCCCCAGAGCCGGTGCAGCGGGCAACCCAGACGCCGGCCCCACCAGTCGTGCAGCGCCAGATCCAGACCGCAGCGGGCCGGTGGGGAGAGAGCTGCCAGCCATGGCTCGAGCGACTGGAGCGGCTCGGGCGCCAGCGGCGCCAGTCGTGGGACCAGAGCCTCCAGTTCGGCGGCGATGGCATCGGTGTCGTGGTGGCGATGCCCGGTGTCGAACCCACCGGTCTCACCATGGCCGACCACCCCATCGTGCTCGATGGTCACCAGCAGGTGCTCCACGGTGCTGCTGACGCCGCGACTGATGGCCAGGGGCACAGCCTTGCGAAGGGGGAAGCGGCGCAGGCTGAGGCGCATCAGGCATGGGCGCTGGGCTGGCGGCTGATCCAGGCGCTGCCCTCAAGCTGGCATGGATCGCCAGCGGCGTCAGCGCCGCTGCGGTCGGCGACACCGACAAACTCTCACGATCCAGTCGATCTCCAAGCCCTTCGCCTACGACCTGGCTGTGCGGCGCCTGTCCGTGGAGGCTTTCATCGCGATCAGCCTCGATCCGCCATACAGCTGCTGTGGGCGCTCTCGGCCGAACTGGGCGGGCCTCTTGGCCGCACCAGTGACAGTTCAGAGTGATGGAGCACCGCTGATCCGCTGCTTCGCCACGGGCAGCGAGCATCACACCGCCGCCCCGCCATGGCCGACACTGGGTTCATGACGGCGACCTCACTGAGCGCAGCCACGGCTCCGGCGGCAGCCCAGGGATCATCCCCCGAGCGCGGCAGCTACTGGATCACCACCTTCGGCTGCCAGATGAACAAGGCGGATTCCGAGCGCATGGCCGGGATCCTGGAAGCGATGGCTACCGCGAGGCGCAGGCCGAGCTCGAGGCCGATCTGGTGCTCTACAACACCTGCACGATCCGCGACAACGCCGAGCAGAAGGTGTACAGCTATCTGGGCCGCCAGGCCCAGCGCAAACGCACCAACCCCAACCTCACCCTGGTGGTGGCGGGGTGCGTGGCCCAGCAGGAGGGTGCATCGCTGCTGCGGCGCGTGCCGGAGCTGGATCTGGTGATGGGCCCCCAGCACGCCAACCGGCTCGAGACCCTGCTGGCCCAGGTGGAGCANGGGCAGCAGGTGGTGGCCACCGAGGAGCACCACATCCTCGAAGACATCACCAAAGCCCGTCGCGACAGCCAGGTGTGCGCCTGGGTGAACGTGATCTACGGCTGCAACGAGCGCTGCACCTACTGCGTGGTGCCCTCGGTGCGCGGCAGGGAGCAGTCGCGCCTGCCCGAAGCGATCCGGCTGGAGATGGAGGGTCTGGCCGCACGCAACTTCAAGGAGATCACCCTGCTGGGCCAGAACATCGATGCCTACGGCCGCGACCTGCCGGGCATCACCCCCGAGGGGCGTCGCCAGCACACCCTCACCGATCTGCTGCAGTTCGTGCACGGCGTGGAGGGGATCGAACGGATCCGCTTCGCCACCAGCCACCCGCGCTACTTCACCGAGCGGCTGATCGATGCCTGCGCCGACCTGCCCAAGGTGTGCGAGCACTTCCACATCCCCTTCCAGAGCGGCGATGACGCCGTGCTCAAGGCGATGGCCCGCGGCTACAGCGTGGATCGCTATCGCCGCATCATCGAGCGCATCCGCGAGCGCATGCCCGATGCGGCGATCAGCGCCGACGTGATCGTGGCCTTCCCCGGAGAAACCGACGCGCAATACCGCCGCAGCCTCGATCTGATCGAGGAGATCGGTTTCGATCAGGTGAACACGGCCGCCTATTCACCGCGGCCCAACACCCCCGCCGCCGACTGGCCCGATCAGCTGCCGGAAGAGGTCAAGGTGGAGCGTCTGCAGGAGCTCAATGCCCTGGTGGAGCGCAAGGCCAAGCAGCGCAGCACCCGCTACGCCGGCCGCATCGAGCAGATCCTGGTGGAGGGCACCAACCCCAAGAACACCAGCCAGATGATGGGCCGCACCCGCACCAATCGGCTCACCTTCTTCCCCGGCCAGAGGCTCGATGGCACGGCGATCCAACCCGGAGCGCTGGTGAATGTGCGGATCGAGGAGGTGCGCGCCTTCTCCCTGAGCGGCACACTGGCCTGACCCTCCTTCCCCGACCGCAGCCCCGCCGGCCGGCCGCCCTGCCCGATGCCTGATGACTCCCACCGCGATCCGATCCGTGTCGGCCTGATCTTCGGCGGCGCCTCGGGAGAGCACGCCGTGTCGATCCGTTCGGCCACCACCGTGGCACGGGGCCTGCGCAGCGGGCCCAACGCGCGACGGTATGCGGTGCGCTGCTTCTACATCGATCCCCAGGGGCGCTGGTGGGGTCCGGAGCTGGCCGATACGGTGCTGAAGCAGGGAATCCCAGCCAGCGAACAGCAGCTGGCCGGGGCCGGAGCGACGGGTGCAGCCGGAGGGTTCCGCGGCTTTCCGCCCGGTGCACTGGAGATGGAGGTGTGGTTCCCGGTGCTGCACGGCCCGAACGGGGAGGACGGCACGATCCAGGGCCTGTTCACACTCATGCAGGTGCCGTTCGTGGGATCGGGGGTGCTGGGTTCGGCGGTGGGCATGGACAAGCAGGCCATGAAGGCCGCCTTCGCCGCCGCCGGGCTGCCTCAGGTGCCCTATGCGTGCGTCAATGCCGACGAGTTGAACGGTGATCCCACCGTGCTGCTGGATCGCCTGGAGCGGCAGCTGGGCTATCCCTGTTTCATCAAGCCCGCCAACCTGGGTTCCTCGGTGGGCATCAGCAAGGCCACCGATCGCGCCGGGCTCCTGGCAGGACTGCGCGAGGCGGCCGCCCTCGACCGGCGCATCGTGGTGGAACGGGGCGTGACGGCCCGCGAGCTGGAGTGCGCGATCAAGGGGGGCGGAGTCGAACCGCTGGAGGCATCGGTGCTGGGGGAGATCTGCTTCGATGCCGACTGGTACGACTACGCCACCAAATACAGCGAAGGGCGCAGCCATACCGTGATCCCCGCCGCGGTGCCGGAGCCGATCAGCGAGCGGGCCCGGGCGATGGCGATCCAGGCCTCCGCTGCGGTGAACGCCCAGGGCCTGGCCCGGGTCGACTTCTTCTACGACGAGGCCGCAGCTGAGCTCTGGCTCAACGAGATCAACACCCTGCCCGGCTTCACCAGCCAGAGCATGTACCCGATGCTCTGGGAGGCCAGCGGTGTTGCACTTGAAACGTTGGTGCACGAATTGATCGAGGCGGCGAGACAATGGCACCGCCGTTCCCCCCAAGGAGAGCCTCCGGCATGAGTCACGGCATGGCCTGGCTGCCGCTGCTGCTGGTGTTCGTGCTGCTCACCAGCCTGGGCTGGTTGGAGCGACGGCGTCAGCGACTCTTCCGGGAGTGGGCCGAGGGAGCCGAACTGGCCAAACTGGACGGCTGTGGTGCGGCGCGCCTGGTCGATGGGGTGCTGAGCTGGGCCCGTTTCGAGGCGGGACAGCTCAGGCAGGACGACTCCTTTGTGATCAAGCAGCTGGAGCTCGTCGAGTTGCTGGCGCTGCGTTCTGGTGAGGCACCCCTCACCGAGGAAGCTCAGGGTGCCTGTCGCCTGCGGCTGGTGGGTNGGGGCGAGCAGAAGGACATCCCCTTCGCCGATGCCGATCGGGCGCGCCGCTGGATCGCCGAGCTGATGGCCCGATCCCGCTGCGAGCTGTGACAGGAGCGGTTCGACCGCCGGGGGTCGAACGCCGCCGGCTGCTTCGCCAGCAACGCCGTCGCGAACGGCTGCGCAACCTCTGGCGATTGCTGGTGCTGCTGGCCCTGAGCGGGGGCCTCGGCTATGCCCTGCTGCGGCAGGGCTGGTCGCTCACCAACCCCGGCCAGGTGGAGGTGGTGGGCAGTCGGCAGGTGGGGCCTGAACAGGTGATCCAGGCGGCGGAGCTGAGCTTTCCGGTGTCGCTGCTGACGCTCCAGCCACGCCGCCTGGCGGCCGACCTGACGGCTGCCCTGCCGGTGGAGCAGGTGCAGGTGAGCCGGTTGATGGCGCCTCCGCGGCTGCGGGTGGTGCTGGTCGACAGGCATGCGGTGGCCAGGGCCCAGCGGGTGAGCAACCACGGTCTGGAGATGGGCTACGTGGATCGTCTGGGCAACTGGATGAGCAGCCGCCAGGGTCAGAATCTCGACGCCACCCTGAGCAGCTCGCTGCTGGTGCGGGGCTGGACCCCGCGGCAGCGTCCCAGCCTGGCTCTGGTGCTGAACTTCCGGCAGCGCCTGGGTGACGACCTGCGTGAGATTCGTTTCGAACCCGATGGCAACCTCTGGCTCCGCAGCGAGAAGCTGGGGCAGGTGCGCCTNGGGCCGCCGGATCAGCAGCTGCCGCGGCGGCTGGACGTGCTCGAACATCTGGTCAAGGAACTGCCGACCACCATCAAGGGCCGGCAGTTGCAGTCGATCGATCTCAGCGATCCCGAGCAGCCTGAACTGGGCGTGGTGGGGGGCAAACCCCCGAAACCCGCCGCTCCCTGAGGGCCTCTCGCATCGCCGGCACCAGCCCGGTTCCGGTGTGCTGTCCATCACCGCCGATTGCAGGACCTCGATGAAGAGGCCAAGGTGTGTGATCAGCCGGAGACGCGGCACCGCAACACCGACATAATGCAGCCTTTGATGGACGGCACCCCCAATCCCATGGAGCACGACGCCGGTCGCGAGCCTTTCCGGACAGCCGAAGTGCCATCCAGCAATGGCCAGCCGTCAACCCGCGCCGAATTCAGAGCCGCCCCCCGTGCTGACATGACCCAGTCCTCCAGCCAGCCTTCAGGAATCGTGCCCAGTCAGACGGCACGCATCGAAGTGATCGGCGTCGGCGGCGGCGGCAGCAACGCAGTGAACCGCATGATCGCCTCGGATCTGCAGGGCGTCGGCTACCGGGTGCTGAACACCGACGCCCAGGCCTTGCTCCATTCGGCCGCTCCGCAACGTATCCAGCTTGGCCAGAAGCTCACGCGAGGTCTTGGAGCCGGGGGCAATCCGGTGATCGGCCAGAAGGCTGCCGAGGAATCGCGCAATGAACTGCAGGAATCCCTGGCAGGATCGGATCTCGTGTTCATCGCCGCCGGCATGGGCGGCGGCACCGGAACCGGGGCGGCCCCGATCCTGGCCGAGGTGGCGCGGGAGGTGGGAGCGCTCACCGTGGGCATCGTGACCAAACCCTTCGGCTTCGAGGGCCGCAAGCGACTCCGCCAGGCCGAGGAGGGCATCGCCCGCCTGGCCGAGCATGTGGACACCCTGATCGTGATTCCCAACGACCGCCTGCGGGATGCGATCGCCGGCGCTCCGCTGAACGAGGCCTTCCGCGCCGCCGATGACGTGCTGCGCATGGGCGTGAAGGGGATCAGCGACATCATCACCCGCCCCGGCCTGGTGAACGTCGACTTCGCCGACGTGCGCTCCGTGATGGCTCAGGCGGGCACCGCCCTGCTGGGAATCGGGGTGGGTTCGGGCCGCAGCCGCGCCACCGAGGCCGCCCAGGCCGCCATGACCAGCCCGCTGCTGGAATCGGCCCGGATCGACGGGGCCAAGGGCTGTGTGATCAACATCAGCGGCGGCAAGGACATGACCCTCGAGGACATGACCACCGCCTCGGAAGTGATCTACGACCTGGTGGATCCGGAGGCCAACATCATCGTGGGCGCCGTGGTGGATGAACACCTCGAAGGCGAGATTCATGTGACCGTGATCGCCACCGGCTTCGAGAGCGGCACCCCCTACAGAAGCGAGCGTCGCGATGTTGCCAGCTTCATTCCCGGCAGCACCCTGATCCCGGAGCGCCATGAGCGCGGCGCCAAGATCCCGCCTTTCCTGCTCAATCGCCAGAACCGCGAGGAAAACGAGACCTGATCAGAACGGCTGGCTAGGAGCGACTGACTGCTGGGGCTCTGGCCCCGGCTGGGGGCTTGGGCCTCACGCGGTCTACGGATGAAATGGGTGACCCGGAGTCCACGCCTGCCCTGAGCATCCCGTGTGGCTGCTCCCTTCCGGTCCTGACCAGATTTGGGCGTCGGAGCCGCGTAGGTCCGAGTCGTTCGGATGCTAGCAATGGCATCCCCCGCTCCTGCCGCTGTGNCCCTGCGCCCCGCGGATCTGGCACGACGCAAGCAGGCCGCCCTGCCGATCACGGTGCTCACCGCCTGGGATGCGCTCTCGGGCGCATCGTGACCGAGGCCGGCGTCGATGTCGTGCTGGTGGGCGATTCGCTGGCGATGACGGTGCTGGGCCATCCCACCACCCTGCCGGTGACGCTCGAGGAGATGCTCCACCACACCCGCGCCACGGCCCGGGGCATCGCCAGCGTCTGCTCAGCGGGGCAGGAACCGCTGCTGATCTGTGATCTCCCCTTCCTGAGCTACCAGTGCAGCGCCGATGAGGCGGTCGCGGCGGCCGGTCGGGTCCTCAAGGAGACCGCTGCCTCCGGAGTGAAGCTGGAGGGCGCCGAGCCGGAAACCCTCTCCGTGATCGACCGCCTGGTGCGCAGCGGCATCCCCGTGATGGGTCATGTGGGCCTCACCCCGCAGTCGGTGCACCGCCTCGGCTATCGCCGCCAGGGGAACGATCCGGCCAGCCGTGAGCGCCTGGCCCGCGAGGCCCGGATGCTGCAGCAGGCCGGTTGCTTCGCCCTGGTGCTCGAACATGTGCCGGGGGATCTGGCCGANGGCTGTGAGCCAGACCCTCGCGATCCCGGTGATCGGCATCGGCGCCGGCGAGGGCTGCGATGGCCAGGTGCGCGTCACAGCCGATCTGCTGGGTCTCACCAGCCGCCAGCCCCCCTTCAGCCCACCGCTGCTGCACGGCCGTTCCCTGGCGGTGCAGGCGCTGCAGGGCTGGCTGGCGCAGCAGCGCCATCCCCGCTCCAGTGGTCCCACCACAGCAGACAATCCCGCAGCACCGCATTGCTCAGCGCCAGGCCAGCAGGATCGCTGAGCCGCCAGCGGGGGCCCTCCTCCAGCAGCACGCCCCGCTCGCGGAACCCGGCCAGCCGCCGGCGCAGATCGGCCAGGGCCCGTTGACCGTGGGGCTCCCGGAACGGGCCGCCCGCCTCGGTCAGGAGGCCGGGCAGATGCACCCCTTCCCGCCGCCGCAGTCCCACCAGCAGGCGCTCGTCGAGAGGCACCCCCGGGCCCGAAGCCACGGTGGGTGCCGTCAGGGCAGCGCTGCCACGGGCATCCGTCAGCCAGGCGGCATAGGCCTCGCGGGTACGGGGCCGGGCCTGCCGCGCCCCCCAGGGGGCCGCCGTGGCCCTCTGGCCGAAGCCCCACCAGCCGGCACCGCTCCAGTACACCCGGTTGTGGCGCGCGGCATGACCGGGCAGGGCGTAGTTGGACACCTCGTAGTGGCCGTAGCCGGCGTCTCCCAGCTCCCGGGCGGTGAGCTCCATCAGATCGGCCGCCAGTTCGGCATCGGGAAGAGCGAGCTCACCCCGTTCCTCGCGGCGGGCGAACACCGTGCCGGCCTCGATCGTGAGGTCATAGACCGACAGGTGAGGTGGCGCCAGGTCGATCGCCTGCCTCAGCTGTTGCCCCCAGCCCGCCAGGTCCTGACCCGGCACCCCCTGGATCAGGTCCAGACTCCAGCTGTGCAGGCGGCCCTGGCAGGCCGCCTCGGCCAGCCAGCCGGCCGCCTTCAGCAGATCCCCGCACCGGTGGCGCCGGCCTAGGGCATTGAGCACGGCATCGTCGAAGCTCTGGCCCCCCAGGCTGACGCGGTTGATGCCAGCCTCCAGGTATCCCCTCAACCGGGCCTGATCGAAGCTGGCTGGATCCAGTTCCAGGGTGATCTCGGCCGCCGGGGCGATGCCGAAATGGCGGCGCAGAGACGCCAGCAGGGCCGCCAGCTGCTCCGGAAGGAGCAGCGAGGGGGTACCGCCACCGAAGTAGATCGTGCTCAGGGGCGGGCCGGGCGGAGCACCGGCGATCTCCCGATGCAGCAGTTCCAGATAGGCCGCGATGGAGGCGGCCCCGCTCTGCCCGGGAGCGGCTCCGGCCCGATCGCCCAGGGGAACCACTGGAAAATCGCAGTAGTAACAGCGCCGATGGCAGAAGGGGATATGCAGGTAGGCGCTGCGGGGAGGCCAGGGCACGGCTGGGGGGCGTGACAGGTGCGGGAACCACCTCCGGCCAAAGCGACCGGAATCAGGCATGCTGCCTGGCTGAATGGATGGGCGGCTCCGACGACAGGCATGGTCGATGCCCTCATCCTGATCCTGTTTCTGATCTCCGGGGCAGCGGCGGGTTGGCTCGGGGTGGATCTCCTGCCCGAACGGCTCCTGGTGCAGGTGAACAACCCGGAGGGCCTGCGCACGGTGCTGGCGGGCTTCGGAGCGTTCTTCGGGCTGCTCGCGGGCTTCTTCTTCGGTCAGCTGCGGCGCCGNCTGATGGTCCAGGTGCGTTCGATGCCCACCGATCTGCTGGTGAGCCGGGCCGTGGGGCTGATCCTCGGCCTGCTGGTGGCGAACCTGCTCCTGGCACCGATCCTGCTGCTGCCACTTCCCTGGGAGGTGATCTTCGTCAAGCCGCTGGCAGCGGTGCTCAGCAATGTCTTCTTCGGGGTCTCGGGCTACAACCTGGCCGAGGTGCACGGGCGCACCCTGCTGCGCCTGTTCAGCCCCGCCAACGCCGAGGCTCTGCTGGTGGCCGAGGGGGTGCTGCAACCCGCCAGCGCCAAGATCCTCGACACCAGCGTGATCATCGATGGCCGGATCCGTGGCCTGCTCGATTCCGGCCTGCTGGAGGGTCAGGTGATCGTGGCCCAGTGCGTGATCGATGAACTGCAGGCCCTGGCCGATTCAGCCAACGGCGACAAACGGGGGCGCGGGCGCCGCGGCCTGCGGCTGCTCAGCGAGCTTCGCGAGCAGTACGGGCGCCGGCTGGTGATCAACAGCACCCGCTACGACGGCCAGGGAGTGGACGACAAGCTGCTGCGGCTCACGGGCGACACGGGCGGCACCCTGCTCACCACCGACTACAACCTGGCCAAGGTAGCGGAGGTGCAGGAGCTGCGCGTGCTCAACCTCAGCGAACTGGTGATGGCTCTGCGGCCGGAGGTGCAGCCCGGCGATGAACTGCAGCTCAAGATCGCCCGCGAGGGGAAGGAGGCCGACCAGGGCGTGGGCTACCTCGACGACGGCACCATNGTGGTGGTGGAGGGCGCCCGATCCCGCATCGGCGAGCGCCTCGGCGTGATCGTGACCGGTGCCCTCCAGAANCCCACCGGCCGCATCGTCTTTGCACGCACGGAAGCGAAGCCCGAGTCCCGCCCCGAGCCCGCCGCGCCCCCCCGCAAGGATGCACAGGGTGAGTCCGGGCAGCCGGGCAAGCGCAGGTCCAGGCCACCCCGCTAGGCTCAATTCCAGTGCTAGCCCAAGGTCTGCGGATGTCGGTGTCAGCCCCCTACTACGGCGATTCGGCCGTGCTGCGCACCCCGCCCCCCGATCTGCCCAGCCTGCTGCTAAAGGAGCGGATCGTCTACCTGGGCTTGCCGCTGTTCAGCGACGACCAGGCCAAGCGCCAGATGGGCATCGATGTGACCGAGCTGATCATCGCCCAGCTGCTCTACCTCGAGTTCGACAACCCCGAGAAGCCGATCTTCTTCTACATCAACTCCACCGGCACCTCCTGGTACTCGGGCGATGCGATCGGCTTCGAAACCGANGCTTTCGCCATCTGCGACACGATCCGCTACGTGAAGCCACCGGTACACACCATCTGCATCGGCCAGGCGATGGGCACGGCGGCGATGATCCTCTCCGCCGGCACCAAGGGCCATCGCGCCGCCCTGCCACACGCTTCGATCGTGCTGCACCAGCCCATCAGCGGCGCCCAGGGTCAGGCCAGCGACATCCAGATCCGGGCCAAGGAGGTGTTGCACAACAAGCACACCATGCTCGAGATGCTGTCCCAGAACACCGGCAAGAGTGTGGATCAGCTGGCCAGGGATTCCGACCGCATGACCTACCTGACGGCCAAGGAGGCCCGCGACTACGGCCTGATCGACCGGGTGCTCAGCAGCCAGAAGGAGCTTTCCGCCGCCGCCGTGGCCGCCGACCGCAGCCCGGCAGGCATCGGCTGAGGCCCTCCGCACCATCCGCCCCGCACTCCCCGCCATCCAGACCCATGCCCATCGGCACCCCCAGCGTTCCCTACCGCCTGCCCGGCAGCCAGTACGAGCGCTGGGTCGACATCTACACCCGTCTCGGCGTGGAACGGATCCTGTTCCTGGGTTCGGAGGTCAACGACGCGGTGGCCAACGCGCTGGTTGCCCAGATGCTCTACCTCGACTCGGAGGACAACTCCAAGCCGATCTACCTCTACATCAACTCCCCGGGTGGATCGGTGACCGCCGGCCTGGCGATCTATGACACGATGCAATACGTCAAGAGTGACGTGGTCACGATCTGCGTGGGCCTGGCCGCCAGCATGGGTGCGTTCCTGCTCGGTGCAGGCACCAAGGGCAAGCGGCTGGCCCTGCCCCACAGCCGGATCATGATCCACCAGCCCCTGGGTGGCACCAGCCGCCGCCAGGCCAGCGACATCGAGATCGAGGCGCGCGAGATCCTGCGCATCAAGGACATGCTCAACCGGTCGATGGCGGAGATGACCGGCCAGAGCTTCGAGAAGATCGAGAAGGACACCGACCGCGACTACTTCATGAGTGCGGCCGAAGCCAGGGAATACGGTCTGATCGACCGGGTGATCGCCCATCCCAGCGAGGCCTGATCCTGCAGCGCCGGGGGAGGGGCATCGTCCGAGCGGCGCTTGCGTAAGCTCGCCTCTTGCTCCCTGCCCGCACGCCCAGCCGGATGGCCCAGCTCTTCTACGACTCCGACGCCGATCTCTCGCTCCTGAGCGGCAGAACGGTGGCGATCATCGGTTACGGCTCCCAGGGCCACGCCCACGCCCTCAACCTCAAGGACAGCGGCATCGATGTGGTGGTGGGCCTCTACGAAGGCAGCCGCTCCGCCGACAAGGCCCGCGCCGATGGCCTCGAGGTACTGAGCGTGGCGGAGGCCGCCGCGCGGGCCGACTGGATCATGATCCTGCTGCCCGATGAGTTCCAGAAGGCNGTCTACGACGCTGAGATCGCACCACACCTCAAGGCCGGCAAGGTGCTGAGCTTCGCCCACGGCTTCAACATCCGCTTCGGCCTGATCCAGCCCCCCGCCGATGTGGACGTGGTGATGATCGCCCCCAAGGGCCCCGGCCACACCGTGCGCTGGGAATACCAGAACGGCCAGGGCGTGCCCTGCCTCTTCGCCGTGCAGCAGGACGCCAGCGGCAACGCCCGGGCCCTGGCGATGGCCTACGCCAAGGCGATCGGCNGCACCCGCGCCGGCATCCTCGAAACCAATTTCAAGGAGGAGACCGAGACCGACCTGTTCGGTGAGCAGGCCGTGCTCTGTGGCGGCCTGGCGGAGCTGGTGAAGGCCGGCTTCGAAACACTCGTGGAGGCCGGCTATCAGCCCGAGCTGGCCTACTTCGAGTGCCTGCACGAGGTGAAGCTGATCGTGGATCTGATGGTGAAGGGCGGCCTCACCGCCATGCGCGATTCGATCTCCAACACCGCCGAATACGGTGACTACGTGAGCGGTCCGCGCCTGATCACCGCCGACACCAAGGCCGAGATGAAGCGGATCCTCGCCGACATTCAGGACGGCACCTTCGCCCGCAACTTCGTGGCCGAGTGCGAGGCGGGCAAGCCGGAGATGAGCCGCATCCGCGAACGCGACAGCCAGCACCCGATCGAGGAGGTGGGCAAGGGCCTGCGCTCGATGTTCTCCTGGCTGCGCAGCGCCTGATCCTCAGGGCGCAGCGTGCCGGCATCCTGGGTCCGTGCCGCAGCGGCACGGACCTTTTTCTTTCATGCTCTGCCGATGCGTCCGTTTCTGCTCACCCTGCTCTGGGGCAGTGCCCAGGCCGGCAGCAGCCTCGCCCTGGCCTCCACGGCCTGGATGGTGAGTGGCCTCACCCCATCGCCTCTCCTGAACAGCCTCCTGCCAGCCCTGGTGACCGTGCCGGTGCTGCTGCCGCTGCGGCGGCAGCCGGCAGGTTACGGCCTGCAACTGGCGAGCGTGCTGCTGCTGTTCGGGGTGAGTGTGGCCCAGCTCTCCGGGAGTGTGGCCAAGGTCTGGCTGCTGATCCCCTCTCTTCTGGCGGTGCTGCTGTTCGGCATTGGCGCGGAGCTGAGCCAGCTGCCCCTCCAGCGCCGCCTACAGCGCCAGGGCGGCCTCACGATCGAGCGGCTGCGGCTGGGCAGCGATCTCGGCGNCCTGGCCGGCAATCTGCTCACGGCCCTGCTCNTTNCCGCCGTGCGGCAGNTCGCGCCAGCGCTGCTGCTGCTGCTCCCCCTGGGGAGCGCCGCCCTGCCGGGCCGTCAGGTCGACACGGTGCAGCCGGCCCCGCCGGAGGTTCCGNCCCCCCTGGATCGGCGCTGCGTGCTGCAGGGGATGCTGTTCGGCGGCCTGTTCGCGCTTCTNCCCCTCTGGGTGCGGGCCGTGGGGGCCGGCAACTGCTTTGATTTCGCCATGGTGCTGGCGGCGTACGGCGTGGGCCGCAGCCTCCAGGGACGCCTCCCCCCCCTGGGGGGCTGGCTCCGCTACGGGCTGATGGGGGTACTGCTGATGTTCACCCAGATCACACCGGGCTGGGGGTCGGTGCTGCTGTTCCTGCCCCTGGGGGCCCTGGCCGCTGCGGCCGACGGCACCCTGGTGGAACAGCTCGCTCCTCTGGGCGACGGGGCCCTGCGCTGGCAGGTGCTGCAGCGCAGCGGAGCGGTGGGGAGCCTGGCCGGCAGCCTCGGCATGGGCTTGCTCAGCCAGGTGCTCGGGCTGGCCCTGGCGGTGCCGCTGCAGGCGCTGGCCTTCGCGGGCATGGCCCTGCTGGCTGGCCGCGCCCGTCCCGCCGCCAGCTGAGGGATGGGGCCTGGCTGCTGGTGGTGGCGGCGGTGGGTCTCGACCGGCTAGTCGGCGATCCGCGCTGGTGCCCGCACCCAGTGGAGCTGATGGGCTGGGCGATCCAGCAGCTGCACGGGCTGGCGGAGGGCTGGGCGGGGATCGCCCCGGCCGGCTGCGGCTGGCCGGTGGGCTGCTCACGCTGCTGGTGGTAGGGGGCAGCGGCGGTGCCGGCTGGCTGCTGGAGCGGTTGGCCCTCACGCACCGGCTGGCGCTGCCGCTGCTGGTGATCGCCCTGGCCAGCGCCCTGGCCGGACGCAGCCTTGAGCAGGCGGTGCAGGCGGTGCTCGCCGCCCTGCCGGAGGAGCGGGAGGCCGGCGGGGCCAGGGGCCTCGATCCGGCCCGGCAGCGGCTCGCCTGGATCGTGGGCCGCGATGTGGCGCGGCTCGACCGGCAGGGACTGCTGAGGGCCGCAGCCGAAACCGCGAGCGAAAACGGCGTGGATGGGCTGTTCGCGCCGCTGTTCTGGATGCAGCTCGGTGCCCTGCTCTGGGACCTGGCCCCTGCAGCCGCGGCCTCGGGGCTGGTGGGGCCGCTCACCCTGGCCTGGGCCTTCAAGGCGGCGAGCACCCTCGATTCGATGCTGGGGTACCGCTGCGGCAGGCTGCAGTGGCTGGGCACCGCAGGCGCCCGCCTCGATGATCTGCTGGTGTGGGTGCCATGCCGGTTGGTGGCATTCAGCCTGCCGCTGGCGGCGGGCCGCAGCCCGCTGGCCAGCTGGGAACTAGGCCTGCGAGCCCTGCGCGACGGTCGCCCCGACCCATCACCCAATGCGGGCGTGTCCCAGGCCGCCTATGCCCATGCCGTTGGGGTGCAACTCGGCGGCCTGAATCACTACGGCGGCCGGAGCCGTGCCAAACCCCTGCTGGCGGCCGGCCAGGCGGAGCCGGACGTGGCGGCCGTGCGGCTGATGCTGGCCCTGAGCCGGCGCCTGGAGCTGCTCTGGATTGTGCTCGGCGCCACCGCTGGCACAGCGGTGGTCTGGTTCATCACGAAAGCTCTCAGCTGATTGCCCAACCCACGGCCCCTGCCGAAGCTTCTGGAGCGTTGCGAGGGCCATGCCGATTCGCGAACTGCTGGAAGAAGCGTTGAAGGAACCGGAGATCGGCCTCACCCCCCGCTTCCGCTGGCATGCCACGCCGGTTGGCATCGCAGCCCTCTGGCAGGCGGGGTCGGCACCATCGATTCCCCCGTTTGAGGATGCACTCAAGGAAGGGCTGCAGGTGGGGCTGGATCTGAGCCGCGAGGAGCGGGAATTCCATCAGCTGAGCTCGGGGCTGGTGCTGCTGTTTCACTCCTGAGTTCAGAGGCGCCGAAGACCGGCTGCCACTGGTGCAGCGTCCAGCGCACGCAGCCCTGCAGGATCAGCGGGTCCTGCTGCACCAGTTCCATGGCCTGCTGCCAGTCGCTGGCCCAGAACAGCAGCATGCCGCCGGCACCGTCCCCACTGCGGCCCTTGCGGTCAGCCCAATAGCCGCTGATCGGGCGGTGACCGGCCCCCTCGAGTTCCGCCAGCCAGGCCAGATGGGCCGGCACCACCGCATCGAAGCGGGGTTTGGGCACCAGTCCCTCCTCCAGCTTCACGAACCAGGCCATCAACCCGGCCTCCCGACCTCGAGCTCGGCCAGCAGTCCCGCCAGGCTGCCGCCGGATCCGGCGCCGCTGTGATCGGCCGGCCGACAACCAGATGGCTGGCCCCCGCCGCCAGAGCCGCCGCCGGGGTCATCACCCGCCGCTGATCGCCGCGCGGCGATCCGGACGGCCGGATGCCGGGAGTGACCAGAGCGAACGGATGGGGGTGGGCTGCCCGCAGGGCCGAGACCTCCTGGGGCGAGCAGACGCACCCGCCGATGCCGGCCGCCGCGGCAAGGGCGGCAAGATGGGGGACGTAGCGCTCCAGTGGTTCCCGCACCTGCAGTTCGGCGGCGAAGCGGACCTCTTCCCAGCTGGTCAGCACCGTGACGGCCAGCAGCGTGGGTGCCGGTCGGCCGGCGGCGGCCTCGATCACGGCGGCCTGGGAGACCTGGAGGGCCTCCCGACCGGCACAGGCATGCACGGTGATCAGCTCCGCCCCGAGACCGGCGGCACTGCGGCAGGCGCCGGCCATGGTGGCGGGGATGTCGTGGAACTTGAGATCGAGAAAGACCCGCAGTCCACGTTCCCGCAGCCGTGCCACCACCGCCGGGCCGGCCGTGACGAACAGCTCCAGGCCCACCTTCACCCAGCACAGCTCCGGAAGCATCGCCGTGAAGGCGAGGGCCTGATCGCTGTCCATGCCATCGAGGGCGACGATGACGCGATCGGCCGCGGGCACGGAATCGGGCAAGCAATCGGGCAAGGCGGGGGAACCTGATTGTTCCAAGGCTACGGACCGGCACCCCCGCAGTCGCCCGAACCACATCGGCGCGCGATCCAGGCGTCAGCGCGCAGCGGCCACGGACCCCAGGCTGGCGGCAGGCGCCCGACAGCCGGCATGCGTTCCGACTCCGATTCACGGCCTGTGATCCTGAGCCACGCTGGNCCCCCGGCCGGCCACTGGGCCGGCGCACAGGCCGAGGCCGACGAGGTCACCCCCAGTGCCGCCCCGGGCCACCAGGAGGATTCAGCCCAGAGGCCCCCGGCTTCAGGGCCACTGCTGCGCTGGGATGATCTGCTGGGCTTGCGCTAGGCGAGCCCGCCTGAACGACATCAGGGCAGCACCAGGCGCCTGAAGGTCTTCCTGCCGATCTGCAGCACCTTTCCGGCCAGTTCCTCGGGCGAGCCGAACTCGCGATTGGGATCGGTCAGCTTCTCACCCTCGAGCTTGACGNNCCCCCCCTGGATCTGGCGCCTCGCCTCGCTGCTGCTCGCACAGATCCCCACAGCACTCAACAGGTAAAACGCCTTCGCCGGGAACCTGACCTCCTTTAGCGAGGCCTCCGGGACCTCTTCCGCCACCGCTGCCGCGCCACCCACCAGCATGGCCGCATCGAGCTGGGCCCGGCGTGCTGCCGCCTCCCCATGCCGACCCTGGGTCACCGCCAGGGCCATGGCTTTCTGACGCTCGCGCGGATTGAGGGGCAGGTCCTCCAGCTCGAGATCGGTGAGCAGGGTGAGGTAGTCGTCGACCACGGTGTCGGGCACCTTCTCGAGCTTGGAGTACATCGACAGGGGATCCTCAAGCAGACCCACCGTGTTGCCCAGGCTCTTGCTCATCTTCTGCACGCCATCGAGCCCCGGCAGGATCGGCAGCAGCAGGCCGAACTGGGGTCGCTGACCGAAATGGCGCTGCAGATCGCGGCCCATCGCCACATTGAACTTCTGATCGGTACCGCCGAGTTCCACGTCGGCGCGCACCTGCACCGAGTCGTATCCCTGCAGCAGGGGGTAGAGAAATTCATGCAGCGAGATGGGTGTGCCGGAGCCGTAGCGGTTGGCGAAGTCCTCCTTGGCCAGCATCTGGCCCACGGTGGCGGTACCGAGCAACTCGATCACCTGCGGCAGATCGAGTGCGGCGAGCCACTCGCTGTTGCGGCGCACCTCCAGGCGACCGGGGGTCTCGAAATCGAGCAGGGCCCGCTGCGGATCCTGGCCCAGACCGAGCTGCAGCAGATAGGTGTCGGCATTGGCCTCCACCTCGGCTGCGCTGAGCTGCACGCGGGTGGCGCTCTTGCCGGTGGGATCGCCGATGCGGGCGGTGAAGTCGCCGATGATCAGCACCGCGGTGTGGCCCGCGTCCTGAAAGGCCCGCAACTTGCGGAACAGGATCGAGTGGCCGAGATGGATGTCAGAGCCGGTGGGATCGATGCCCAGCTTCACGCGCAGCGGCCTTCCCTGCCGCTCCACCTCGATCAGCCGGGCCGCCAGCTGCNNNTNNNGATCAGGATCCGGGCCCGATGGGAACAGATCGGCCACACCGCGCTGCAGTGCCTGCGGTAATCCCCAGTCCAGCGGCATGCACACCTCCTTGCCAGGCCGGATCGTAGGCAGCGGCANGGACCCGGCACCGAGACGGGAACGGCCCTCAGGCCTCTGCCTCCAACTGGCCCTTCATCCGGTCGAGAGTCTGGCGCATCTGGTTGAACATCTGATCCGGGGTGAGGCCGAACTGGCCGAGCTGGGTGCGCAATTGCTCGATCGTGAGCTTCGCCTGAAAGTCCTCGGAAAGCTCGAAGCGCTTCATGAACACGCGATAGCGGTCCATCATGTCCTCCATCCGTTCGATATAGAGCTTCTTGCCCTCCCGATCGAACTTGCCGTAGTCACTGCCCAGCTGCATCAGCTGCTGATAGTCAACAAACAAGCGCCTGGCCTCGTCCTGAACGATCTCGGAGTCAAAGAACGCCATCAACAAGCACGGCGGACGCTGACAATTCTGGGAAACGCCCGGTGATCTGGGGAGTGCGGATCCACGCATCCCGTGAATGCGGGGTGCAGCCACCGCGCCGCTCCGTAGCCAGCATGAGAGTCCATCCCGGTTCCGTGAACTTCGCTCCCCTGCTGGCTGAGCTCCGCAAGCGCCCCAGCCAGATCGCCGCTGCCCTCGACGGAGCCAGCCTGGCCTTCTGCTCGGGCAGCCGGGCCCTGCTGGGGGCCTGGCTGAACCTCTTCCAGGAGGTGGGTTCCGTGAACCTGGTGGGGGCGGTCACCACCGCGGACGAAGCCCTCTGCCTGGTGCAGCAGCAGCGGCCCTATCTGCTGGTCTGCACCGACCGGCTGGAGGAGGGCGATGCAGTGAACCTGGTGGAGCGGGTCAAGCGAGACCATCCCGGTACCCACACCCTGCTGCTGGTGAGTGAGGAGCGGCGGCTGCAGCCACTGCGCCGGGCTCTGGCCGCCGAATGCGACGGCATCTGTCTGGATTCGCGCGTGGGCCAGGGCACTCTGCTGGCGGCGGTTCAGAGCATCCGGGCCGGCGGGCGCTACATCGACAGGTCCCTCAACACCCTGATCCGGCAGCTGGCCGGAGGCGGTTCCGCGAGAACCGAACCCTTGCTCAGCACACGGGAACGCCAGGTGCTGGAGGGCCTGCAGATGGGACTCACCAATCGGGAGATCGCCAGCCAGCTCTTCCTCTCCGTGGAGACGGTGCGCAGCCACGTCCGCAGCCTGCTGCAGAAGCTGGGGGCCCGTGGCCGCGGCCACGCGGCCGTGATCGGCCTGCACCGTGGCCTGATCGACTAGCGGGACGACTGAAACTGCCGCTAGGTTCGGGCCCGTCGCCCCGCCACCGCCAGCAACCATGGCCCAACGGCACTGGTTGGATCCGCTGGCCCGGCGCCTGCTCCAGGCCATCGGCCAACTGCCACCCAATCCGGCTCGGCCCCGTCCCGCAGCCAGCGCCGCTGCATCGCAGCCGTTCTGGCCCAGCGACCACGACAGCACGGTGGAACGGGATCTGCTGGTGCTGAAACTGCGCCAGAACCCATCCCTGAAGCTATCCAGCGCCGAGGAGGTGCGCCATCTGGCGGCCCTGGGCTGGGAACTGGATGTGAATCGCGCCAGCCGTCGGGACTGGCTGCGGCTGCCGGGGATCAAGACCGATCAGGTGGATCTGCTGATGCGTCTGCAGGCCGGCGGTGTGCAGCTCTCCGGCATCGATGACCTGCAGCGACTGCTGGAGCTCGACGACACCATGGTGGCCTGCTGGCAGCCGGTGCTGACCTTCCGCTGGTATGGCCAGCCCCCTGGCACGGATCCCGCAAGAGCACCACTCGATCTCAACCGTGCCACGCAACGGCAGCTCAGCGAGCTGGGGCTCTCCGCGGAGCGCTGCCAGCGGCTGCTGCGAGAGCGGGCCCGCCAGCCATTCCAGGACCTGGCGGATCTGCAGCAGCGCCTGCAGCTTCCCGCCGCGGTGGTGGAATCCTGGATCGGCAAGGTGCGCTTCAGCCCCGGGTCGGGGGGGCCGGTGNCTACCCCCGCCCCTGCGGCGCTGAAGCGTCGCACGCGAGACCATGCGTCAGGGAGAACTGTTCCACGCATCCATCCCGGCGGAGCAAAGGCAGCCGAGCTGCCCATGCGCCGCGAGCAGCTGCTCCACTGGCAGCAACGGCTGGCGGAGGTGCAGGCGCCCCTGTTCGACCGGAGCGGCAGCGGCTGCGGGCCGTCCGGCACCCACCAGGGGGAGCTGTTCGGTTGCGAACCGGACGCGAGCGGGCTCGAGCGGCTCAATCCGCTCGAGTTGCGGCCCCAGCCCCTCAGCTTCTGGCGCTGGCCCCAGCCCTCCCAGCAGGGAGCGGCGCTGTATTTCGTGATCGATCAGCCGCCGCGGCTGGCGAGCCCCCTGTTGCTCTACGTGGGCGAAACGGCCCGGGCGGATCGACGCTGGAAGGGCGATCACGACTGCAAGAGCTATCTGGCCGCCTACGGCGAAGCACTGCAGAAGGCGGGCCTGGAGGTGCGACTGACGATCCGCTTCTGGCTCGATGTGCCGACTGCGGTGAGACCGCGGCGGGCCCTGGAGCAGGCCCTGATCCGGCGCTGGCAACCCCCCTTCAACAAGGAGACGCGAGCTCGCTGGGCCACCCCCTTCCAGGCTGAGCCGTCCTGAGCAGAACAGCTCGGGCGCGCTGGCTACGATCCCCACGCGTCCGAGCGGATCCAACCGGGCCGTCTCGATCCGGTGCCGAACGCCTCTGGGCCGTTCAGCTGGCCGACCCAGCGCGATGTCCCAGCGGCCACTTCCAGGGGCCAGCCAGTTCCACAACCCCGCCGTGCAGCCCACCATGCAGTTTCAGTGCCTTCCCCTCGATCTGGCAGCCGCCCGCAGCGGCTGGCAGGGTGACTGCCTGGCGGTGGGCCTGCTGGCCCGCCCCGACGAAGGGAAGGATGGTTCACAGCATCCCTTCTGGGATGTGCTGAGCGGCTGGTTCGGCCCAGTGCTGGCGCAGCGCCTTGAACAGCGACGCTTCAAGGCGAAGCCCGGCGAGTGCGTCAGCTTCGAGCAACTGGATGGGTGTCCAAACAGCCTGGTGCTGGTGGGCCTCGGACCTGCCGCCGAGCTGGATCAGGCGGGACTGCGTGTGGCGGCCGCCAGTGCCGCCCGCGCCGCTGCGGCCAGCGGAGCCGCTTCGGTCGGTCTGGCCCTGCCGATCGAGGGCCTGGATGCAGGTGCGGCAGCCCGAGCCATGGCCGAGGCGGTGCAGCTGTCTCTCTACAGCGATCAGCGTTTCAAAGGGGAGCCCGAGCCTCAGCCGCTGCCCACGCGGATCGATCTGCTGGGCATCAGCGGCGATGGCGACGCGGCTCTCGCCGCCGCCGCGGCAACCTGCGCCGGCATCGAGCTGGCCCGCCAGCTGGTGGCCGCCCCACCCAATGTGGCCACGCCTCAGCATCTGGCCGACACGGCCTCCCGGCTTGCCAGCGAGCACCAGCTGGAGCTGCGCCTCCTGGAGCGGGCCGACTGTGAGGCTCTGGGAATGGGAGCCTTCCTGGCGGTGGCACAGGGCTCGATCCTGCCACCCAAATTCATCCATCTCACCTACCGCCCTCAGGGCCCGGTGAACCGGCGCGTGGCGCTGATCGGCAAGGGTCTCACCTTCGACTCAGGCGGATACAACCTCAAAACCGCAGGGTCTCAGATTGAGATGATGAAATACGACATNGGGGGCAGCGCTGCAGTTCTCGGCTCGGCCCGCGCCATCGGCGAGCTGCGGCCCGAAGGGGTTGAAGTGCATGTGATCGTGGCCTCCTGCGAGAACATGATCAGCGGCGGGGCCCTGCATCCGGGTGACATCGTGACCGCTTCCAATGGCAAGACGATCGAGATCAACAACACCGACGCCGAAGGGCGGCTCACCCTTGCGGATGCCCTGGTCTACGCCTGCCGGCTGGAGCCCGATGCGGTGGTGGATCTGGCGACCCTCACCGGTGCCTGCGTGATCGCCCTGGGCGAGGAGATCGCCGGACTCTGGTCGAACCACGACGGTCTGGCCGAGCAACTGCTGGATGCCAGCCGGGCCGGCGCGGAAGACCTCTGGCGCATGCCCCTGCGTTCCTCCTACAAGGCCGGGCTGNAAAGCCCATTTGCCGATCTCAAGAACACCGGCCCCCGTCCCGGTGGATCGATCACAGCCGCCCTGTTCCTTCAGGATTTCGTGACCAAGGGCCTGCCCTGGGCGCACCTGGATATCGCCGGCACGGTGTGGAGCGAGAAGGGCCGCGGCGCCGATCCTGCCGGCGCCACGGGCTTCGGGGTGCGCACGCTCGTGCACTGGGTGTGCAACGGGGCCTCCACCTAGGTTGGGGCCTGCCCGCAGGAACGCCGCCATGGCCGTCAAGAAAATCCGCTGGTATGTCAAGGCACAGTTGGGCGTTCTGCTCCTGCCTGCGGGCCTGTGCCTCTTCGGCGAGGCGGTGATCCGCAAGGGGCTGGAGGAACTGGCCAAACGCGCCGATCTCGCCAGCCAGGCCGGGGCCAGCCTGCCGCTCCGCTTCCTTCATGCGCCGGGACCGTGGTTCTGGTATGGCACGTTCGGATTGATCCTGATCAATGCCGGCGTGGGGCTGATGATCGAAAGCGGTCTGCTGCGAGGCTACCCGCGGCAGCCCTGAGCACCGCTGCAAGCGGCTCAGGCCGCCAACTCCAGGCCGGCCAGCAGCTCAGCCGGGGACTCCTGCGCATGGATCTGCCAGCGGACGCGGTCATCGCAGCGCTGAAGGAGCCGATCCAGATCATCGGCAGCCTGTTTGGGACTGCTGTACGGCCCGATATGGCGGGTCTGCAGACCGTCCCGGATGGTCAGCAGATACATACGGGGGATCATCACTCCAGATCACTCTGCAGGTTAGGGAGGCCGCCGCGATCTGCATAGGCGGGAAATCCGCTCAACCCGCGACACCTGCGGCGATCCACACGCGGATCAGCGCCAGGGGGATGAGCTGCGGGCCCGGGCGCCCCAGAGCTGATCCAGCCGTCGGTCGCGCCCACAGGCCCAACGGTAGTAGTTGTACTTCAGGGGTTCGCGGCGAGCGTAGTTCTGGTGGTAGGCCTCCGCCGGCCAGAACCGCTGCAGCGGCTGAATCCGCACCGCCAGAGACTCCAGAGAGCGGCCGAGCTCCCCGGCCGCGGCCCTGCGGCTGGCCTGGGCAGCCACCCTCTGCTGTTCATCGGCGGTGAAGATCACCGGTCGGTAGGAATCGCCGCGATCACAGAACTGGCCGCCGCCATCGAGGGGATCGATGTTGCGCCAGTAGACCCGCAGCAGAGTCGGATAGCTGAGCCGCCGGGGATCAAAGCGCACCCGCACCGACTCCTGATGGCCGCTGCCCCCTCCCGAGACCTGGCGGTAAGTNGGATTGGCGAGCCGGCCGCCGCTGTAGCCGCTCTCCACATCCAGCACACCGGGCAGCTTCTCCAGGTCATGCTCCAGGCACCAGAAACAGCCGCCGGCAAGCACGGCTTCGGCGGACTCGCCGGCCAGGGCCGGCAAAGGCCACCACCACAGGGCGGCCAGCAGCAGTGGCAAGGCCAGCAGAACCCCTGGGCGAATCCTCATCCCGCTGAAGCCGCCAGTACCTGATCCAGAATCGCAGCAGCAGCGCGCCGGGTCACGCCCGGTTCGCCGAGCTCCCGACGAAGCCTGCCGTAGCCCTCGAGCATGGCGCAGCGGGCCGCGCCGCTGGCATCCAGCAAGGGCAGAGACTGGGCGACGATCGCGGCTGGGGTGAGATCAGCCTGCAGCAGTTCCGGCACCAGCCGCTCCCCCAGCACCAGGTTCACCGGCGAGATGTGCGGCACGCTGAAACGCAGGATGTGGTGCGCCACCCAGGCCGTGGGCCGGCTCACCCGGTAGACCACCACCTGGGGGACACCCCGCAGAGCCAGCTCCAGGTTCACCGTTCCGGATTTCGCGACAGCCAGATCAGCCGCGGCGCAGAGCACGGGCTTGAGNCGATCGGCATCGGAAGCGGCGATCACCTGTCCTCGTACCCCAGCCAGTTCAAGCTGGCGGGCCAACCGGATCTCGAAGTCGGGAAGGCCCGCCGGCACCACCACCTGCAACCGGGGCAGACGACGCTGCAGCTCGGCGGCGGCAGCCACGATGTGGGGGAGCATGTAGCGGAGCTCCTGGCGCCGCGAGGCCGGCATCAGCAGCAGCACCGGCGCGTCCTCCCGTAGGCCCAGCTGCCGGCGCGCCTCGGCCCGGCTCGGCATCACCCCGATCGTGTCGAGCAGAGGATGGCCCACATAGGTGACCTGGGCCCCGCGGCAGCGGTAGTAGCGCGCCTCCTCCTGAAAGATCGCCAGGATCTGGTTCGTGAAGCGGATCAGGTTGGTGCGACCCTCCGAGCCGAACTTGAACGCCCACTCCTGCGGAGCGATGTAGTAGGTGATCGGAACCCAGGGATAGCGGCGCTTGAGCCGCAGACCCAGACTCACGTTGGGGCCCATGTAGTCGATCAGCACAACCCCATCCGGGGCCTCACCCTTGAACCAGCGCTTCAGTCGCCGCTGCAACAGCAGGGTGGGCAGGACGAAAGGGATGGCCTCCAGCAGCCCGATCGCCCCCATCCGGCTGGTGTTGGCCAGCAGGCTGGCGCCTGCACGCTCCATTCGCTCACCTCCCAGGGCCACCACCTCAAGTTCAAGACCACNGCGACCGGCTTCCTGGTGCAGGGCCTGCACCAACAGNCCCCCCTGCAGGTCGCCGGAGACCTCCCCGGTGCTGACCAGCAGTCTCAGCATCAGCGTGCTCCGGGGATCGGTCCGCGGCGGCCGGGAGAAACAGAGGCTTCCAGAAACCGCACCAGCTCGTCGGCCGTGGCGGAGAGGGTAAGGCGGCGCAGTTCGGCGAGAGCCTCTGCCAGCGGCAGGCCAGAGCGGTAGAGATGACGCCAGGTCTGGCGCAGATCGGCGACGTCGTGCCCATCGTTGCGCTCGGCCAGGCCGCTGCGCTGCAGACCCACCTTGTTGAGGGCGCGCACCCGGGCCGGATGGCCCTCCACCAGGCAGAAGGGCGGTACATCGCGCTCGATGCGGCTCATGCCACCCACCATCGCCAGGGTGCCCACGTGCACGAATTGGTGAATGCCGAGCACCCCTCCGATCACCGCCCGGTCACCGATCACCACATGCCCGGCCACGGCGACGCCGTTGGCGATCACGATGCGATCCCCGAGGCGGCAGTTGTGGCCGAGGTGGCTGTAGGCCATCAAAAGGTTGTGGCTGNCGATCCGGGTCTGCTCCGAGCCGTTGGTGGCACGGTTGATCGTGACGCACTCGCGGATGGTGTTGGCATCACCCAGCACGACCTCGGTGGGGTCGCCGGAATACTTGAGATCCTGCGGCTCCAGGCCGATGCAGGCCCCCGGGAAGATGCGGTTGCCGCGGCCCATCCGCACCACGCCATCCAGCACCACATGGGGGCCGATCCAGCAGTCAGGCCCGATCCTCACCTCCGCGCCGATCACGGCGTAGGGGCCCACCTCAACGCCGGCGGCCAGCTCCGCCCTGGGATGGACGACGGCGGTGGGGTGAATCGTGGTGGCCATCAGTCCACCAGGGAGAACATCAGTTCCCCGGAGCAGACCAACTCCCCATCCACGCGGGCCTCGGCGCTCACCTTGCCGAAGCGTTTGCGCTTGAAACTGAGCAGCTCGCAGCGGATCAGCAGCTGATCACCGGGCACCACAGGCCGGCGGAATCGGACGCCGTCGATGCCGGCAAACACGAACAGTCCCTTCGGCAGGTCGGGCATCTGGGTCACGATCAGGCCGCCCACCTGAGCCATCGCTTCCACGATCAGCACCCCGGGCATCAGAGGCCTGCCGGGGAAGTGGCCCTGGAACTGGGGCTCATTGATGGTCACGTTCTTGATCGCTACAGCCCGCTTACCGAGCTCGTGCTCGATCACCCGGTCCACCAGAGCAAAGGGGTAGCGATGGGGCAGCAAACCCTGGATCTGCTCCGAACTGAGCACCACAGGGGAGGCGGCGGACGCCTGGGCTTCCGGCTGGCCTGAGGAGCTGCTGGACTGGATCACGGGGATCAGGCGAGAGAACGGGGCAGGTGGGCCAGGGCGGCGGCCAGGGCGGTGTGGAGGGCGTGGGAACCGCGATAGGCAAACACCTGAGCCCGCGGCAGACCAACGAGGGCCAGATCGCCGATCAGGTCAAGGAGTTTATGGCGCACCGGTTCATCGGCGAAGCGCAGGGGCGGATTCATCCAACGATCGCCATCGCAGACCAGGGCATTGTCGAGGCCACCGCCCTGAATCAGGCCGGCGGCACGCAGCTGCTCCACCTGAGAACGCAGACCGAAGGTGCGGGCCGGGGCGATCTCGCTCACGAACAGCTGGGGAGTGAGCTCCAGCGAGAACAGCTGCCGGCCGATGGCTGGCTCCTTGAATTCGATGGCGGCAGCGATCTGCGGCCGATGCGACGGCAGGACCGTGACAAAACTGCTGNCCTGGTGGAGGGTGAGGGGCTCAGCGGGAGCAGGGGCCGCAGGCCGGCCCGCAACCGGGGTCAGGCCGACCTCGGCAATCGCCTCCACCCAGGGCAGCGCCGAGCCATCAAGAAGGGGAATCTCCGGCCCATCCACCCAGATCTGAGCCTGGCTGATGCCGGTGCCGGCCAACGCCGCCAACAGATGCTCCACGGTGGCCAGACGACGATCCTCCAACGCCAGTTCCGTGCACAGGCGGGAATCGACCACCTGCTCAGGGCTGAGGCGCTGCAGGGGCCGCTCTGGCTGATCGAGCCAGCCGAGCCAGTAGCCCGGCTGCTGAGCCGGGGCCAGGCGCACCGTGGTCACGACGCCACTGTGCAGGCCAACCCCGCTGCGCTCGAGCTCAGCCGCCAGAGTCCAGCCGCGGCTGTAATCCTCTGGCCAGCCGGTCACTAGAACTTCCAGCCCACGCCCAGATTGAAGCGCCAGTCGCCGGTGAAATCCTGGCTGGCTACCTCAAGGCGGANGGGGCCCACCGGCGTGGTCACGATCAGACCGGCACCCACCGAGTAACCATCGCCAGGCTTGCCCAGCAGACCGCCGGGATTGCCCGGCACCTGGGACTGAGTACCGAAGGTGGTACCGGCATCGAAGAACAGGGATCCGCTGATGATGCTGAAGATCGGGAACCGGTATTCGGCGGTGAACTCACCGAAGCTCTTGCCGACACCGAGATCACAGTCTGCATAGCCGCGCACGGAATTGCCGCCGCCCATGCAGAAGGCTTCATAGGGGGGGATGTCGCCTCCGACGAGAGTGCCGCCTGAAACCTGGAATGCCAGAGCCTGCTTGCAATCAAAGGTATCTCCGGGCTTCGGCCTGCAACCTTTGTAGAGCTTCAGCCAGTTCACCGGAATGAAGTGCGTGAAATTACCGCGAAGCCGGTTGAAAGTCGGCGAATTGTTTCCCACAGATACGAATTGCTCCGTTCCCAAGCTGAGGAAGTTCCCCTTCGTAGGGTTCCTCGGATCGTCGAGGGTGCTGTAGGTGGCGCCGACCCTGAAACTGAGCAACTGATTTTCGGAAGCACAGTTATAGGCCAGGCAGATCACATTGTTGGCCGAGACCTGGTTGGGTGACACCCGGTTATTGATGGCATCATTCACAACACCAAACGGGTTCTTGTCACCGGAAAAGTCCATGGGAGTCACCTCCTGACCCCCAAAAGCAAGGATCAGGCTCCAGGGCGCCTTCTTGTAGGGGTTGCCACCATTGAGCGGACGCACGATCTGAACGCTGCCCCCAACACGCTGAAGCGCAACGGAGTTGTTGGTCAGCCGGATGGAAGGATTGCCAGCCTCCCGATCAGCCCGATATTGATTATCACTTTTTGCAACATTGACAATCTGATCCTCATTGCCGATATCAACACTCTTGGTGACTTTGGAAACAGTGCGGAATTCACCATCGTTTTCGCTCTGGAAGAGCTGCGGAATCTCCCGGCTGAAGAAGGCCCGAACCCGGAAGGAGGTGCGGTAAGGGTTGCCCTTGACCCATGGGTCCGTGAATGTGATGTCGCCCAGGCCACCGTACTGGCCATAGGAGAAGTTGGTACCCAGATCCCAGGCCCGGCCGAACAGGTTGCTGTCCTGCAACTGAATCTGGCCGAACACCCCCTGGGTCTGGCTGTAGCCGACACCGCCGGAAAGCGAGCCACTCGACTGCTCCACGACCCCCAGCACGATCACCACCTTGCCGGGTTCAGCGGGAACCGGCCGGAGCGTCACCTTCACATCGCTGAACAGACCGGTTCCGTAGATGCGCTTGATGTCTTCTTCCAGGTCTCGCCGGTTGAACACCTGACCCGGCCGGAGCGAGACCTCCCGGGTCACGACCCATGACTTGGTCTTGCCGCGGATCGGCTCACCCTTGTCGTTGGTGCTCTCGCCCTCCTTGTTGACGAACTGAACCTCAACCCCCTCAACGGTGCCTTCGCGCACGAGCAGCTCCACCACCCCATCCGGGCTGACGCGCGTGGGCCCTGTGATCCGGGCCAGGGAATACCCCTGGTCGGCATACCACTTCTGCAGCGCCTGCATGCGGGTCTGCAGGGCGTTGAGGTTGAGGGTCTGCCCGTAGTCGGCTGCGAATGTGTCCTTGAGCACCTGCTCCGGCAGCTTCAGGTCGGCGGGATCGAGGCGCACGCTCTGAAGCACCGGATTGGCCACCACGGTGACCACGAGGCGCACACCAAGGGGGCCATCGACCGGCTGGATCCGCACATCCGAAAACCAGCCGCTCGCATAGATGGCCGACAGATCCGTCTGCAGTTCGCTGCGGGTGACGCGGCTGCCCGGAGTCGCTGCCATGGCGGCATAGGCGGCCAGCTCCAGGCGGTCGCGCTCAGGGTGCCCCTCCAGCCCCTCGATCACCACCTCCGAAATCAGAACCCTCGGCTCGGCCGGCTGCTGAGGCTGAGGCTCCTCTGCCCGGGGCTCGGGCTTCTGCTGGGGCTGCTGGGCAGGGGTCTGGGGCGCGGGGTGTCGCCGGCGGGCGTGGGCGTCTCGCGGCGGGCGCCGGCTGAGGACTGGCGAAGGGGTTGTCGATCTGCTCGGAGAGCGGTTTGCCGGAGCCTCCTGCGATGAGGGCTTGGCAGGCTGCTGGGCCAGGGCCGGAGCGGCGGAGAAGAGGGAGCAGCCCAGCAGGGTCAGGGCGAGCTTGGTACCCAGCGAGCCAGCCATCAGCCTCGGGAATCGGATGCGGACGAGCCGCGGTTCCGGAGACCTTACCGGTAGACGCGAGGTTGCGGGCATGTGTCATGGACCCGTTTGAGAACCTCCCCGTAGGCCTCCACCACGCCGCCGAGATCCTCTCGGAAGCGGTCCTTGTCGAGAATCCGGTCCCGCTGATCGGTCACTGCCATGTCCCAGAGGCGGCAGGTGTCAGGACTGATCTCATCAGCCACCACCAACTGTCCGTCGATGGTGGTGCCGAGTTCGATCTTGAAATCCACCAGATCCAGACCGACCCCGGTAAATAGGCTGCATAGGGCATCGTTGACCCGACGCGCCAGCCTCTCCAGCTCCAGACGCTCCGCGGCCGTGAGCAGACCAAGCCGTTCGAGCCGGACCTCGGTGAGCAGGGGATCACCGAGGGCGTCGTCCTTGTAATAGAGATCGAGCAGCGGCGGATCGAGGGGGGTACCGGCGGCGATCGGCATCTGGCGGCAGAGCGAACCGGCGGCGCGGTTGCGGATCACCACCTCCACGGGAATGATCCGGACCGGCCGCACCAGCATCCAGGTGCCGCCGCGCTCCCCCTCGGCCAGACCCAGGTAGTGGGTGGGTATGCCGCAGCGGCCGAGATGCTCGAACAGCCGAGCCGCGATCTGGCAATTCAGCGTTCCCTTCCCGGACAGAAGGGCCTTCTTCTGGGCGTTGAAGGCCGTGGCATCGTCCTTGAATTCCACGGCCACCAGATCGGGCTGATCGGTGCTGAAGACCCGTTTGGCCTTGNCTTCGTGGAGCAGCGGCCCGACCGAATAGGACGTCATGGCAAGGCGGGAATCACAGGTGTGGGTGCATGGCCGCCGGGGGAGCGCGGCGAGCGCAGCTGCCGCTCCAGCTCGGCAAGGGTCGGCTGGGGCTCCGCCAGGCGTCGGCGCAGCCGCCATTCACCGTAGGCATCATCAATGCGGCCGCTGAGCCGCAGGCGCCGCTGCACGGCCAGGTCGCTGGCGGCGAGCTCCGCCTCGCTCAGTCCCGCCCATTGCTGATCCAGCAGATCAGCCACCAGCCCCCAGGCGCCGACCTCGGCGGCCTGCTCCAGAGCCCGCTCCAGCAGACGCTGGCGCTGCTCCTGCGGCAGATCCTCGGCCAGGGCCAGGGCCCGCCCGAGCCGGGCGGCTGCAGCCGCATCGCGCCCCTGACCGCTGAGCAGGACCTCCGCCGCCTGCTGCCGCCAGCCCAGGGATTCAAGATGGTCAGCCAGCAGGTCGAGAGCGGAACGCCGGACCGGGCTGCCGAGGACCACGGGCAGCTGCAACGCTTGAAGGCCGGCTGGATTGCCCTCGGCCAGCCGCACCAGAGAATCAGCAGCCAGACGGTGGTCGAGCGCCCCCGCCGCCGCCTGCCAGCGCATCAGCAGCCAGGCCCGCCGATCCGGCCCAGGCGCCGGGCTGAGGCGATCGAGCACCTGCAGGGCGCCATCGGGGGCACGGCAGCTGAGCAGCAGCTCGGCCCGGGCCAGCAGAGGCACGAGGGCTTCGGGCCGCGCGGGGCGTTGAAGCAACGTCTGCTGCAGCTGGCGCAGGGCGAGCTGGTCGCTGGCGGCCAGCGCGGCGGCACAGGCGTCGGCGAGGGCCGCTGGGTCCGCCGCCGCGGACGGGACCGCCCCCTCGGCTCGGCCGGAAGGTACCAGCAGCGTCAGCATCAGCAGACCGAGCGGCAGGGCGAGGCCCACGCCCACAGGCCCGGTGACGAGGGATCGCCTGACGGCGTGGCTGGAGAATGGACGGAAGGCGACCGTCATGACCAGACCCTGGGCTTGCGGCCCGCGCGACGGCGCTCAACCTAGGGGAGCCACGCCAGCCGGCTCATCCCTTCACCCAACCCTCCCAGCACCCCTCCCAGCACCCTGCGATGAGCTCCGCGCCGGCCCCTGCGCCCCTGTCCAGCCCCGAACGGATCCTCGTGGTGGGCGGCGGTGGCCGCGAGAACGCCCTCGCCTGGGCCCTGGCCCGCTGCCCTGGCGTGCAAGGGGTCTGGGTGCGCCCGGCAACGGCGGCACCTCGGAGCTGGCCGGCTGCCATCAGCTGGAGATTCGCGAGAGCGACCCTGACGGCCTGCTGGAGACCTGCCTGGAGCACCGCGTGAACCTGGTGGTGGTGGGTCCCGAAGCCCCCCTGGCCGAAGGCCTGGCGGACAGGCTGCGGGCCGCGGGCCTGGCGGTGTTCGGCCCGGGCGCCGACGGGGCCCGACTGGAGGCCAGCAAGCATTGGGCCAAGGCCCTGATGCAGGAGGCGGGTGTGCCCACGGCGGGCTACTGGCCCGCCGGCAGCCGCGAGGAAGCCCTGGCGGTGCTGGAGGCGCAGGGTCGGCCGCTGGTGGTGAAGGCCGACGGCCTTGCCGCTGGCAAGGGCGTGACCGTGGCCGACACTGTGCTGGAGGCCCGTGAGGCGATCGAGGCGATCTTCAGCGGCCGCTTCGGCACGGCCGCCGGCAGCTCCGTGGTGCTGGAGGAGCGCACCCACGGGCCCGAGGTGTCGGTGTTCGCCCTCACCGACGGCGAGCGCATGGTGCTGCTGCCCCCCGCCCAGGACCACAAGCGCATCGGCGAGGGGGATACGGGTCCCAATACCGGTGGCATGGGGGCCTACGCACCGGCACCGCTGCTCGACCGGGACGGGCTCGAGCAGGTCCGAAGCCTGGTGCTGGAGCCCACCCTGGCGTCACTGCGGGCCCGTGGCATCAGTTACCGCGGCGTGATCTACGCCGGTCTGATGCTCACAGCCAGCGGTCCCAGCGTGATCGAGTTCAACTGCCGCTTCGGCGATCCGGAGTGCGAAACCCTGATGCCCCTGCTCGGGCCTGAGCTCGCGGCGGTGCTGCTGGCCTGTGCCCTGGGCCGACTCGACCGGGCGCCACGGCTCACGATCCAGCCTGGCTGCAGCGCCTGCGTGATCGCCGCAGCCGAAGGTTACCCCGGCAGGATCCGCAGGGGCGATGCGATCGAGAGCAGCCTTTGCACCAGCGACACCCTGCAGTTGTTCCATGCCGGCACCGAGCGCGATGCCGACGGACGCTGCCGCACCAGCGGCGGCCGGGTGCTTGCGGTGGTGGCCCAGGCCGGCGACTTTGATGCCGCCTTCGAACGGGCCTACGACGGCCTGGCCCAGGTGAGATTCGAGGGCATCACCTTCCGGCGCGACATCGGCCACCAGGTGCGCAGCCGATGAGCGAGGCCGCTCCCGCCAACACCAACCCCGACTCGGGCCCCCGCCCGTGGCGCCAGCGCCTGGAACGCTGGTGGGCCGAATTCAGCCTGCAGACCAAGCTGCTGGCCGTGGCCACCCTGGTGGTGAGCCTGCTGATGACCGGCATCACCTTCGGTGCCCTCAACGGCATCCAGCGTGACGCCCGCATGAGCGACACCCGCTATGCCCGCGACCTGGGGCTACTGCTCGCCGCCAACGTCACCCCCCTGGTGGCCGAGGGCGATGACCGCCAGCTCGCCACCGTGGCCGAGCGGTTCTGGCAGACGAGCCGCAGCCTCCGCTACATCTTCTTCGCCGATCCCGAGGGGATCATCTACCTGGGCATCCCGATCGATACGGGCAGCAGGAGCGGCACGAGTAGCGCCCCCAGTAGCAGCTCCAGCAGCAGTGAATTGCTCTTGAGCCGCCGTCTCGAGCTGCCTGCCGACCTCCAGAAACGTGTCGACAGCCCCCTGGTGCGCCAGCACCTCACACCTGACGGGCAGGTCACGGATGTCTTCGTCCCCCTGGTCAGCGAGGGGCGCCAGCTCGGTGTGCTGGCACTCGGGATCAATCCCAACGAAACGCTGATCGCCAGCGCCGCCCTCACCAGGGAGGTGACCGTGGCGGTGTTCATCTCGATCTGGGTGCTGGTGATCCTGGGTTCGGTGTTCAACGCCCTGACCATCACCGAGCCGGTGAAGGAGCTGCTGCGGGGGGTGCGGCAGATCGCCGGCGGCAACTTCGAGGCTCGCATCGCCCTGCCGGTGGGGGGCGAGTTGGGCGAGTTGCTGGACGGTTTCAACACGATGGCGGCCCAGCTGGAGGCCTACAAGGCGGCCAACATCGAGGAGCTCGAGGCGGAGCAGGTGAAGCAGCAGTCGCTGATCGCCACCATGGCCGATGGCGCCGTTCTCCTCGATGCCACCGGCGCGATCGTGCTGGTGAATCCTACCGCCCGGCGTCTGTTCCGCTGGGAGGGCCGCAATCTCGAGGGCAATGACCTGATCGGGGAACTGCCGGAGCGGGTCGCCCTGGAACTGCAGGCCGCGCTGGAGAGCGTGATCAGCAGCGAGCGGGACACGACCGACGTGCGCTGCAGCTTCGGCGAACCGCCTCGCACCCTGCGGATCGTGCTCCAGGCCGTCCGCGATGTGAGCGGCGAGAGCCTCAAGGGGATCGCCATGACCGTGCAGGATCTGACCCGGGAAGTGGAACTCAATGCCGCCCAGAGCCGTTTCATCAGCAACGTCTCCCATGAGCTGCGCACGCCTCTGTTCAACATCAAGAGCTACGTGGAGACCCTGCACGATCTGGGCGACCAGCTCAGCGAGGCGGAGAAGCGGGAGTTCCTGGGCATCGCCAATGCGGAGACCGACCGGCTCACCCGCCTCGTCAATGATGTGCTCGATCTCTCAAGGCTGGAGTCTGATCGGCAGTGGAACTTCGAGCCGCTTGAAATCGCGCCTGCAATCGAGCAGACCCTGCGCACCTATCGGCTCAATGCCGACGACAAGGGTGTGAGCCTGGAGCACAGCCTCGACCCCCAACTGCCGCGTGTGCTCGCCAACTGGGATCTGCTGCTGCAGGTGTTCGACAACCTGGTTGGCAATGCCCTCAAGTTCACCCCACCGGGAGGCCGGCTGCAGGTGCGGGCCTACCCCTGGCCCGACCGCTGCGCCTGATACCCCCTCAACCGGGCAAGACCGAGCATCCGAGCTGCATGCTGAGCGGCTCGCTGCCGCGCCTGCGCATCGAGATAGCCGACACCGGCTGCGGCATCGCCGAAAGCGATCAGCAGCGCATCTTCGAGCGCTTCTTCCGGGTCGAGAACACGGTTCACACCGAGGCCGGCACCGGACTCGGGCTGTCGATCGTGCGCGGGATCCTGGAGAAGCACGGCAGCAGCGTGCGGATGGTGAGCGAACCGGGCGTGGGCACGACCTTCTGGTTCGATCTTCCCCTGGAGCATTCCGATGGTGACGAACTGCGGCTGCTGGCGGAACGCAACAAGGGGAGGTCGGAGAGCGGCGCGACCTCGATCTGACCGGGCCAGACCGGGTGCCCCGGGCTCAGTCGGCCTCCACACCCCGCACGATCCGGGCGAGTTCACTGCGTTCATCGATGCTGATGCGGTGGGGCACGCCGGAGATGATGCGCTCGAAGTTGGAGAAGGAATCCTTGATTTCCGGACCGTTACTGGTGATCACGAACTCTCGGATACCCTTGTCGTGCCAAGATCCGCGCATTTTGAACACGTTCANGGCGCGCGCCATCTCGCCACGGATCTCCACATACTGCAGCAGCAGGATCGTGTCGGTGATTGTGGAGATGTGGGAGTCGGTGATCGAGTGGCTGCCCATGAACTCCTCTGAGGTGTTCGTGAAGAAGCCTGCGATCTCCTCCTGCTTGGCATAACCGGTCACACCAATCACAAACTGACGGAAGGCATTGTGGCTGACGCCTCGGGCCAGAGCACTGAGCGAGTCGATCGCCATTCGAGAGGGCTTGAACTGACTGATCTCGGTCTTGATGATCTGCAGGTGATCCTCGAGTCCGGTTGATTCGGGATANGCGCAGATGATCTTGAGCAAACCGTCCTGCTCCATCTGCTCAAAGTCGATGCCCCAGCTGGTGGCGTTGCGCAGCAGCTGGGCCCGGGATTCCTCATAGGCGAACAGCATGGCGCGCTCCTTGCTGCGGCAGGCATCCTCCACGAACTTCGAGACCAGCAGGGTCTTGCCGGTGCCGGTGGCGCCCGTGGCGAGGATGATCGAATCCTTGAAGAAGCCACCCCCGCACATCTCATCGAGCTTGGGTACTCCGGAGCTGAGCCGCACGTTGGAGCTGCGCTGGGTGAGGCGCATCGCCCCGAGGGGGAAGACGCTCATGCCATGGCTGCCCATCGTGAAGGGGAACTCCCCCTTCATGTGGGTGGTGCCGCGCAGCTTGAGGATCTCGACGGTGCGCCGCCGCCGCTCTCCCTCCAGCACGTTGCGCAGGATCACCACATTGTCGGACACGAACTCCTCAACGCCGTAACGGGCGATCGGGCCGTATTCATCGATCCGCTCGGTGGTCATCACCGTGGTGACGCCGATCTCCTTGAGCCGCGCGATCAGTCGGAAGATCTCACGCCGCACCACAGAGACGGCGTCATACTGCTGAAAGACAGCGGTGATGGAATCAATCGCGACCCGCCGCGCCTTGTATTTGCGAATCGCGTAGTTGATCCGCTCAATCAAGCCGGAGAGATCGAAGCTGCCTGCTACATCCTGACCCTCCGGGTCTGGCGAGGCATCAAGGATGAACAGCTTGTCCTGCTCGACCATCTCCTGCAGATTCCAGCCGAAGCTGGCGGCATTGCGCAGGATGTCGAGCGGCGACTCCTCGAAAGTGACAAGGATACCTGGTTCATTGTATTGGCGAATCCCGTTGTAGAGGAAATTCAGCGACAACACGGTCTTGCCCGTACCGGAGGTGCCGCTGACAAGCGTGGAGCGCCCGATCGGCAGGCCGCCATGACAGACGTCATCAAAGNCCTCGATTCCGGTGGGCAGCTTCTGCACCTGCATCAGCGGGGCTGGGGTGGCACTGGTATCCGTCATGAACGCGGCAGGATGGAACGGGCGATGGAAGACAACAAGGGGCAGATGACGGCCGAGCTATCCCGTTGGCTCCTCCGAGGCGGGAGCTGCGGTGGAGCTGTCGGGGACATGCAGGTCCTGGGCCAGCAGAGCGTCATCGGAAAGCTCCTCATAGAGCAGGTCCAGACCGATGAGAACGCGCTCACGGTCACTGAGATCGCCGATGATGCGCCGCACCGGTGGCGGCAGGATCTTGGCCAGGGTGGGCGTGGCAAGAATCTTGTCCTCCTCGGCCAGCTGCGGATTCTTGAGAACGTCAATCACCTTGAGGGCATAGACACCCTGAAACTCTGTTTCCAGGATGTTGCGCAGTGTTTTGAGCGCACGCATCGAATTGGGCGTGTTGCCCGCCACATAAAGCTTCAGGATGTAGGTTTTGCGTGGTGACATCGATCAGGCCTCCATTCAGGCTAGAGATGAATCGGCGCCGGACATCAGCGGCAGACCCGGGATCGGCGCATCGGGCGGAATGGAACGCCGATACATCTCACAAAGGTGGGCCATCACATCCAGAAGGGCGAGCCGGTAATCCTGAAGAAACTCGATCTTGTGCCCTTCCAGCTTGAGCTGCTTGGCAAAATCATCAATGAGATTCATGTGAATCTCAACAGTCTTGGTGATCGGCAGATCGCTGAAGAAGGCGGTGTTCACGAAACTCTCAAGGGCCTGGTTGGCGGCTGCGGGATCACGGAAGTAGCTCAGCAGCAGGTCCCGGTAGGTGCGCTTCAGGGAGCGCACCAGGTCGTCGCTCTCGCCGCTGGGCAGGTTGCGCAGGAAGCGCGAGGGATCGCGCTTGTAGAACACGCCCAGGAAGCCGAGGCGATCCTTGAGGCGATTGGCCAGCTTCCAGCGCTCGGGCGTGCCACTGCCCGACTCGGCACCACTGTCGGACGGGCTCCCGGCATCGACGCCGGGACCATGGCGCAGGAAGCGGGACACCGCCGCATCCAGGCTGTAGCTGAGCTGCTCGAGCTGATCCGGCGGCAGATGCACCTCAGCGCCGTGCAGCTCGGTGCTGCCGCTCACCTCCCCGATCACCACGACCGGCAGCAGCAGGCCGATCTCGCGCAGAGCCTGGCAGGCATCCGCCTGCAGCAAACCCTGCTCCAGCAGCAGGGCGTCGAATTCATCACGGCGCCGCTCCAGATCCCGCACCGGGTCACCCGAGACATCCACCGGTTCGAGCCNGCAACGGCCTCCCTCCAGCCAGCGGGTGCAGGCGGCCAGCAGTCGGGGATTGCGGATCAGGGCTGCAACCGTGAGAGCCGGTTCGGTCATGGACCGCGCCAGGGACCTTCAAATGTTGACGAAAGGAAGGCTGGAAGCGGAGGATTGTTGTTTGTCTTCCGTTTGTGCGTCAGGCCCAATGGAGCGCTCCCAATCCCGGGACTGCGCACCTGCCTGACCACGCCCAGCTCCCCATGAGTTCCGCCACTCCCTCCAGCAGCGCCCCGAGCGTCGAGGCCGGGCCCTACGCGATCGTCGAGTCCTCCGGTCAGCAGTTCTGGCTGCAACCCAACCGCTACTACGACCTCGACCGGCTCGCGGCCGAGGTCGACAGCACCGTGACGCTCGACAACGTGCTGCTCGTGAACGACGGCAAGGCGGCCACCCTCGGCCAGCCCTACGTCAGCGGGGCCAGCGTTGAACTCAAGGTGATGGCCCACCGCCGCGGCCCCAAGATCATCGTCTACAAGATGCGTCCCAAGAAGAAGACCCGTCGCAAGAATGGCCACCGCCAGGAGCTCACTCGCGTGATGGTGCAGTCGATCAGCCTCGGCGGCAAGAAGCTGGGCTGATCTCCCGACCGGTTCCGACGTTTTCCTTCCCAGATTCCCCATGGCCCACAAGAAAGGCACAGGTTCCACACGCAACGGCCGCGACTCCAACGCCAAGCGTCTCGGCGTGAAGCGCTACGGCGGTGAGAGCGTCAGCGCCGGCTCCATCCTCATCCGTCAGCGCGGCACCTCCGTGCTGCCCGGGGACAATGTGGGTCGCGGCTCGGACGACACCCTCTACGCCCTGGTGGATGGGGTGGTGAGCTTCGACACCATCAAGCGCGGCCTGCGCAGCCGCAAGCGCATCAACGTGGCCCTGGGCTGAGCAGGCGTTCAGGGCATCAGCCGATAGGCACGCGTGGTGATCAGAAAGGGGTGAAACACCTCGAGGAAGCGGCTCTGGAGGATGCGGAAGAACCGCTCCACCAGGGCCGGATCATCGAAGTGGAAGGGGTATTCACCGTTGAACCCCTTGAAGAAGTACCAGTTGAGCAGTGCAATCGCCCCGGGATTCATCCTGGCGGCGAACTGTTCCAGTTGGCCGCCAGGATCGCTGAGATGCTCAAGCACATCGAGGCACACGATCGTGTCGAAGCGATCCGGCAGCCCCTCAGCCTCCAGATCGCGGAAACAGCGCAGTTTCGCGCTGAGGCCGAAGGTCTCGGCTCGGGCGACGACGAAGGCGCGGTTGTGGGGGTTGAGGTCCACGAACCAGACCGCCTCCACCTCGGGAAGGGCTGCAGCAGCCAGGGCATGGCTGCCGATGCCCCCACCGAAATCAAGCACCTGACCACGGGCGAACCGCTGCTGCAGGCGGAGCGTGTCGGCGATGTAACCGGCGCTGNCGAGGTGCCAGGCCGCCAGCTCGAGC
>NZ_LFEK01000010.1 GCF_001039265.1 Synechococcus sp. GFB01
CCGAGCGGCATCTGCCAGCGGAGGGCCATGTATCGCAGGGCCTCGGTCTTGGAGGCGGTCAGCGGCAGCACATCGAGATACCAGTGGTGGAAGAGGTGGGGCCGGGCCAGCAACCTGTGCTGGCGAAGGGTCTGGCGCACCAGCGGGATGATCCCCTGATCGGGTTCGGTGAGCGTGTAGCTCACCTTGAAGGGTCCCTGATCAGCCTCGGGTTGCAGCTCCAGCCGAGTGCCCAGTTCCGAGAGGGCCCGCTCCACGGCTGCGCGGTCCCAGCGACGACCGATATGGCGCTGCCAGTGGGGATCCGACACATCGCCATGGGGTGTGGCGATGTGGATCTCAGTGCCCGAGCTGCTGATCCAGAGGCAGGGATCGGGCAGGTGCAGCTCGGCGTAGCGCTGGCGAGCAGCCTTGTAGCCACGGCCGGTGCAGACCGCCAGGGCCAGGCCGGGATGCCGGCCCAGTCGGCGCCGCAGTTCCGCCAGGCTGGCGGGCTCGGGGCAGGACAGGCTGGCGTCGAGATCGAGCACCAGCAATCGCTGGGGCGGCCGGCCGGAACCGGCCTGACCCTGCCGGAACCAGAGGGTGGGGCGCAGACTCACCGCCTGCCGGGCGCTGGCCAGAGCCTCCCCCAGGTAGTGGATGACGTGGGCATCCCAGCTGAAATGGCGGCTGACCACCTCGATGCCGTTGTCGCGCCAGCGGCGCCAGCGATTCGGATCGGCCAGGCTCTGCTCGATCGCCGACTGCAGAGCATCGAGATCGGAGACATCCACCAGCAGACCGTTGTGGCAGCGGTTGAGAATGTCGCGCGGGCCGCCGTCATCCGTGGCCACCACGGGCAGACCGCTGGCGGCCGCTTCCAGCAGGGTGAGCCCGAAGGGCTCTGTGAGGGCTGGATTCACGAACACGCCCCCGAGCCGGGAAGCCCAGCGGTAGATCTCGGCAATCTGACTGCGCTGGTGCTGCTTCGGATAGGCGACCTGGCCATAGAGGTCATAACGGTCCACCAGCTCGAATACCTGCTGGAGCACATCCCGCTGCGCCGTCTCCAGCTGGCGGGGGTCATCGCGACACCCCAGCACCAGCACCAGGTTGTGGCGCCGCCGCAGGCGCTCCGACCGGCCGAACACCTCCACCAGCGCCGGGATGTTCTTGCGCGGATCGGCTCTGCAGATCGCCAGCAGTGGTGGCTTGGCCGGATCGCGGAGGAAGGGGGCCATCAGTTCCCTGATCGCCGATTCATCGGCACCGGCCTGGGGTGGGAAGAACTGACGGCTGTCGACCCCCGGAGGAATCACCCGGGCCTGGTCCGCCCGGAAGCGCCCGTAGCGGGCGTACTGGTGGTCCAGCTCCTGGCGGGTGCTCGTCACCACCAGGTTGCTGTGGGCCAGAGCCAGCTCCTCGGCGTCGATCCGCTGCGCCATGGAGTAGTGGCTGTCGATCTGGACGGCATCGAGCCCGGCGGCCAGCAGCCGTCGCCGCTTCTCCCGCCCGAGCGAATGGGCGGTGAAGACCAGCGGGATGCCGAGGCGGCGACGCAGCAATGCACCCACATAGCCGGCATCGGCGTAGTGGGCGTGGATCCAGTCGGGCAGCCGCTCCTGAGCCAGCAAGGCCTCGGCCAGGGCATCGGCCAGCTCATCGAGATGGATCCAGAGAAGTTCCTTGCGCAGGTAGCGGCTGGGCCCGAAGGCGAACCGGCGGATCGTGGCGTCCGGTGCCAGGGGCTCGAGGGGCTTCGCGTAGTCGGCCGACACCCGCCTGTCGCGGATCAGCCGGGTCACCACATCGACCCGCTCCACCTCGGGACGGGCCGCCATGGCCCGAGCCAACTCCAGCACGTAGGTGGTCTGCCCGCCGGTGTCGGGATCACGACCGAGCTCGAGGTCATGGGATCGAAACAACCCATGCAGGTGCAGATGCAGCACGTAGAGGCCGGCCATGGCGGGCTCCTGGCGAACGACGAACGGCAATGGCGGTTGTCGTTATCGATAGCCGGGATCTGACTGGCTGTCAGCCCTGCAGTAGCGCGATCAGCGCAGCAATAGTCTCAGTCAGGATGGCGAGACTCGCTGTGTGGAGAGCCCACTGAGCGAACGCTGGGCAGGCGCGGGTCGGCAATGATTTGTGATGAAACGCCCACTTCAGGCCGCCGCCCGTGCAGACGGATGCTGCGCCAGCACCTGCCTGAGGTAACGCCCCGTGTGACTGGTGGAATGCTCGGCCACCTCCTCCGGGGTTCCCGTCACCACGATCTCGCCTCCCTTGTCTCCCCCTTCCGGCCCGAGGTCGATGACCCAGTCGGAGCAGCGGATCACATCGAGATTGTGCTCGATCACCAGGATCGAATTGCCCTTGTCCACCAAACGCTGCATCACATCCATCAGCTTGTGCACGTCGTAGAAGCTGAGACCGGTGGTGGGTTCGTCGATCAGGTAGAGGGTCTTGCCGGTGGCCCGCTTGGAGAGCTCGGTGGCCAGCTTCACCCGCTGCGCCTCGCCGCCCGAGAGGGTAGGCGCAGGCTGACCCAGCTTGATGTAGCCCAGGCCCACATCCACCAGGGTGCGCAGGCGATCGGCGGCCTGAGGGATGGCGGAGAACACCTCACAGGCCTGCTCCACCGTCATCTCCAGCACATCGGCGATGGTGTGGCCCTTGTAGGTCACCTGGAGCGTCTCGCGGTTGTACCGGGCGCCCTTGCAGACGTCGCACTGCACATAGACATCCGGCAGGAAGTTCATCTCGATCACGTTCACGCCCTGGCCGCTGCAGGCCTCACACCGGCCGCCCTTGACGTTGAAGCTGAACTGGCCCACCTGGTAGCCGCGGGCCTGGCCTCCACCGTGGCGGCGAACACCTGGCGGATGGGGTCGAACGCACCGGTGTAGGTGGCGGGGTTGGAGCGGGGGGTGCGGCCGATCGGGCTCTGATCGATCACGATCACCTTGTCGATCGCCTGGATGCCCCGCAGTTCGTCCAGCCCCGCCGGAAAGGGCACCTTCAGGCCCAGCTGGTGTTCGAGTGCCGGATGCAGCAGCTCGTTCACCAGCGTGCTCTTGCCACTGCCGCTCACACCGGTCACACACACCAGGCGGCCCAAGGGGATCTGCAGATCGAAGCCGCCGAGATTGTTGCGGCGGCAGCCCACCAGGGTGAGCCGGCGCGAGCCGCTGCTGCGCCGCTGGGAAGGGGTGGGGATGCTTCGCCGGCCGCTCAGATAGGCCCCGGTGAGCGACGTCTCGGCCGCCAGCAGGTTGGCGAGGCTGCCCTCCGCCACGATGTGACCGCCATGCACGCCGGCGCCGGGGCCGATGTCAACGATGTGGTCGGCGGCGCGGATCGTGTCCTCGTCGTGCTCCACGACGATCAAGGTGTTGCCGAGATCCCGCAGCTTGATCAGGGTGTTGAGCAGCCGGTCGTTGTCGCGCTGGTGCAGACCGATGCTCGGTTCATCCAGCACGTAGAGCACCCCGGTGAGGCCGGCACCGATCTGGGTGGCCAGGCGGATCCGCTGGGCCTCCCCACCACTGAGCGTCATCGCCGGCCGGTCGAGGCTCAGGTAGTCGAGCCCCACATCCAGCAGAAACTTCAGCCGCAGACGGATCTCCCGCAGCACCAGATCACCGATCTGGATCTGGCGGTCCGAGAGCAGCGGTGCGGACCCCTCGCTCTCGCCCACGCCCATCAGCTGCTCGATGCGGCGCAGACTCTCGGCCACGCTGGTGGAGGTGAGCTCATGGATCCGGTAGGGCCCCACCCGCACCGCCAGGGCCTCGGGCCGCAGGCGCAGCCCCTGACAGGTGGCACAGGGCACCAGCTCGAGATACTTCTCGAGCTTCTGGCGCATCGCCTCTCCACTGGCGTCGCGCAGCTGGCGCTCCAGGATCGGCAGGATGCCCTCGAAGGGCCTCACGTAGGTCTGGGAGCGGCGATAGCGGCTGTCGGCCTGGATCGGGATGGCTCGCGTGAACCGTGCAGCAGCACTTCGTGCTGCTCGGGGCTGAGCTGATTCCAGGGGGTCTTGATCTCGAACCCGAACGCCTCGCCCACCGAATAGAGCAGCGAGAAGTAGTAGGCGTTGTCCTTCTCGGCCCAGGGCGCCACGGCGGCATAGACCGGCAGCGAGGGATCGGGGATCACCCGCTCCACGGTGAACTTGCGCAGATGGCCGATGCCGTGGCAGTCGGCGCAGGCGCCGTAGGGGCTGTTGAACGAGAACAGCCGCGGCGAGAGCTCCTCCATCACCGCCCCGTGCACCGGGCAGGCGAAGTTCTCGGAATAGAGCCGCTCCCGCTCGATCCCCTCCGGCAGCGCCTGATCGGCCTTGGGCACCACCTCCACCAACGCCAGGCCATCGCCGCGCTTGAGGGCGGTGCGCAGCGAATCGGTGAGCCGCTCCTGGATACCGTCGCGGGCGACGAGCCGGTCGACCACAACCTCGATGTGATGGCTGTGGTTCTTGTCGAGCTCGATGTTGTCGGCCAGCTCACGCACCTCGCCGTTGATGCGCACGCGGGCGAAGNCCTCGGCCACCAGGCCACTCAGCAGCTTCACATGCGTTCCCTTCTTGCCCCGCACCACCGGAGCGAGCAGCTGGTAGCGGGTGCCCTCCGGCAGCCTGAGGATCTGATCCACCATCTCATCGATCGACTGGGGCCGGATCGATCGGTCGCACTCCGGGCAGTGGGGCTCACCGGCGCGGCCGAACAGCAGGCGCAGATAGTCCTGGATCTCGGTGACCGTGCCGACGGTGGAGCGGGGGTTATGGCTGGTGGATTTCTGGTCGATCGAGATGGCCGGGGACAGGCCCTCGATCGCGTCGACGTCGGGCTTGTCGACCTGCCCGAGAAACTGACGGGCATAGGCCGAGAGGCTTTCCACATAGCGCCGTTGCCCCTCGGCGAAGATCGTGTCGAAGGCCAGCGAGCTCTTGCCGCTGCCGCTGACGCCCGTGAACACCACCAGCCGGTTGCGTGGAATCGTCAGATCGACGTTCTTGAGGTTGTGCTGTCGAGCACCCCGGACCCGGATCACCTCCTCGAGTGAGCCGCCGTTGAGGCTCATCAGGGCGGCCTTTTCGTTCACGCTCTGGGCGAGGGCGCGGGGCATCCAGCCGGCTCGGGAACGGATGAGTCTACGGCGGATCTCCTGGGGTGCTCAGGCGGCCCGTTTGAGCAGGCTGGCGGCGTAGCTGCGGGCCTCCCCGGAATCGCCACCGGCCAGTTCGGCCAGTTCGGCCTGGCGGGCCTGAACGTCCCGCAGGTGGGACACTCGGGTCACGGTGGAGCCGTCGTGCACCTCCTTGCGCACCTGGAGGTGGTGGTCGGCCGCCGCCGCCACCAACGGCTGGTGCGTGACGCAGAACACCTGCCGGCGGTCCGCCAGGCGTCGCAGCAGCTCCGCCATGGCGCCGCTGACGCGACCACTCACGCCCGCGTCGATCTCGTCGAAGAGCAGGGTGACATGGGGATCGGCGGCAGCCAGGCAGGTCTTCAGGGCCAGCAGGAAGCGGCTCATCTCCCCACCGGATGCCACCTCGGCCAGGGGAGCCAGAGGCTGGCCGGGGTTGGCGGAGAAGAGGAACTGCACGGCATCTGCACCCTCCTCGCCGGGGGGAGCCGGTTCAATCAGCACTGCGAAGCGCACATGGGCCAGCCCCATCGGTCGCAGCGCCGCCATCAGTTGCTCCTGCAGCCGGGCCGCCGCCAGTCGCCTGGCCTCGCTGAGAGCGGCATTGAGCCGATCACGCCGACTCCGCGCCGAGGCCTCGGCGGCTTGCAGCGCCTCCAGACCGGCATCGGCGCCGCCTGGCGCGAGCCGCTGCCGCAGCTGGTCGCGCCAGGCGATCAGCTCGCCGAGATCCTTGCCATGGCGGCGCTCCAGCCCCTTGAGCTGGGCGATGCGCTCCTGCAGCTGAGCCAGGCTTTCGGGATCGCTCTCCAGGACCGCGCCGTAGCGGTCGAGATCGCGGGCCAGATCCTGCAGCAGGGCGAGGCCATCGCTGCAGCGACCGGCCAGTTCGGCCACGGCGGGATCGAGCTGCTGCATCTGGAGCAGCTCCAGCTCACAGGCGGCCAGGTGATCCAGCACCGACGGTGCCTGTTCCGCTCCCTCCAGCAGCCGGCCGATCAGGGTCATCACCCCCTCCTGGAGCCGCACGCCATGGGCGAGGCGGTTCTCCTCCGCCAGAAGCCGCTGCCGCTCGCACGGATCCTCCAGTTCGGCCGCCTCCAGATCGGCCAGCAGCTGTTCCTGGTGCTGCCGCTCCTGCTCCATCTGCTGCCAGCTGGCCTGGGCCTCCTGCAGGGCAGCGGCAGCCTGCTTCCAGGCGCGGTACGCGGCCATCGCCGGCACGAGCTGCTGCTGGAGGGTCTCCCCCGCGAACCGATCCAACCAGCGGCGCTGCTGACCGGGCCGGGCCAGCTGCTGGGTCTGACCCTGCATGGTGAGATCGATGAGCAGAGGCCTGAGCTCCTGGATCTGGGGGCGACCTACGGCGACCCCCTGAAGGCGATGCCGACTGCTCAGTCGACCTTCGCTCAGCCGCCACTCACGGCTGATCAGGATCTCTCCCTCCTCCACCTCCAGCTGCTGCCGCTCCAGCCAGGCCTGCAGCGGCGGTGTGAGGCTGAAACTCGNCTCGATCAACCCGCGCTTGGCACCCTGGCGCAACAACCGCGGCGCGGATCCACCGGATCCGCCCCCGAGCAGGGCGTCGAGGGCATCCAGCAGGATCGACTTACCGGCTCCGGTCTCGCCGGTAAGCACCGTGAATCCACTGCTGAACTCGAGCTGCAGTTGCTCGATCAGGGCGATGTTCTCGAGGCGAAGTCCGGTGAGCACANGCGCGTCCGGCAGCCGGAGGGTATGGGGCCCGACCGTAGCGGCTGCGTCTTTCGTTTAGAAGAGGATCGACCTCAACCGGCCCCACACGGCCCACGGCATGGAGAGCACCAGCGACTTCATCGAAGCCGCCGGCCTGCTGGAGTACGACCCGGCCGCGATCAGCCGGATCTACGCCGGCCATCCGCAACGGCTGCTGCGGCGTGTCTGGCAGACCCTGGTACCGATCGGGCTCTACCTGCTGGGCGTGACCACCGACTGGCTCACCCAGCGGATCAGGGATCCCGATCATGCCCGCGCCCGGGCCAAGGAGGCGGCCGATCTGGTGGCCTCCCTCGGCCCGGCCTTCATCAAGGCCGGTCAGGCCCTCTCCACCCGGCCCGACATCGTGCCGCCGGTGCTGCTCGAGGAGCTGGCCCAGCTGCAGGACCAGCTTCCCGGCTTCGACCCGGACCTGGCGATGGCCTGCATCGAGGAGGACCTCGGCCAGCCGGTGGAGGCGGTCTACGCCAGCCTGGAGCGGGAGCCGATCTCCGCGGCATCGCTCGGCCAGGTGCACCGCGGCACGCTCAAGGACGGCCAGAGGGTGGCGGTAAAGGTGCAACGCCCTGGCCTGCGCGAACAGATCACGCTCGATCTCTACATCGTGCGCAACATCGCCGCCTGGCTGAACCGCAACGTGGGCCTGATCCGCTCCGATCTGGTGGCCCTGATCGATGAGCTGGGCACGCGGGTGTTCGAGGAGATGGACTACTGCAACGAAGCCAGCAACGCCGAGCGGTTCGCCGCCCTGCACGCCCACAACCCGCGCATCGCGGTGCCGCGCATCCACCACGAGGCGACCAGCCGGCGGGTTCTCACCATGGAGTGGATCGACGGGGTGAAGCTCACCAACCTGGCGGCGGTGCGTGAGCTGGGCATCGATCCCGACGAACTCGTGTCGGTCGGGGTGAACTGCAGCCTCGAGCAGCTCCTCGAGCACGGCTTCTTCCATGCCGATCCCCACCCTGGGAATCTTCTGGCGCTGCCGGATGGCCGCCTGGCCTACCTCGATTTCGGCATGATGAGCGAGGTGAGCCGCGAAAGCCGCACCGGACTGATCCAGGCGGTGGTGCATCTGGTGAACCGCAACTTCGGCAAGCTCAGCCAGGACTTCGTGAGCCTGGGATTCCTGGCCGAGGATGTGAACCTCGAGCCGATCGTGCCGGCCTTCGAGCAGGTGTTCGGGCAGGCGCTGGAGATGGGTGTGAGCCGCCTCGACTTCAAGGCGGTCACCGATGACCTCTCCGGCGTGATGTACCGCTTCCCCTTCCGGGTGCCGCCCTACTACGCCCTGATCATCCGCTCGCTCGTGACGCTGGAGGGCATCGCCCTGAGCGTGGATCCCGACTTCAAGATCCTCGGCGCCGCCTACCCCTACTTCGCACGGCGGCTGATGGAGGATCCCGATCCCAGCCTGCGCCAGAGCCTCAAGGAGATGCTCTTCGATGGCGAGGTCTTCCGCTGGCAGCGGCTCGACAACCTGATCGCCAGCGCCGCCCAGGGCAGCCAGCTGGATCTCGAGAGCCTGCTCGATGAGGTGCTCGATTTCCTCTTTTCCGCCAATGGCGGCCTGCTCCGCCAGCAACTGGTGGAGGCCATGGTGCATCGGATCGATGTCCTGGCCTGGCAGACCACGTTGCGCATCGGCAAGCGGCTGCCGACGCGACTGCAGCCGCCGGGACTGCGCCAGCGATCGGTTCTGGACGCCAACGAACCCTGCTGGATCTCGAGCCGATCCAGCAGTTGCTCAGCATCCTCCGCGCGCTGCCGGGATTTGAACCTCAGCTGTTGCTGCGGCGCCTGCCGCGACTGCTGGGAGAACCGGAACTGCGGCGGATGGGCACCGATCTGGCCAGGGGGCTGGCGGAGCGGAGTGTGGTGCGGCTGGTGCGCGATCTGCTGGTGGCCCCGGGACTGGCCACCGCCTGAACCACCTACGCTGCTGCCATGCAACGCCGCTCAAGACCGCATCGGTTGCTGGCGACCCTGCTGGGTCTCAGCCTCTGCCTGGCCACTCCGGCCGGCCGGGCTGCCGAGAACCTGGTCTTCGTGAGCGGTGCCTTCCGGCGCTCGATCGCCGTGGCCGACCTCGATCACCTCGCCCGCACGGGCGAGGCGCGGGGACTGCTGAGTGACGTGCTCAGCTTCAGCAATCAGAACCCTGCCGATGTGGCCAAGTTGCTGAACCAGTCGGTGACCCTGCCGATCACCCTGGTCAGCCGGCTGCTGAACACGCGCATCGGCGAGGCGATCCTCAAACGGGTTGCCCAGATCGTCCATCCCCTCAAGGCATCCCAGGTCGGGGTGCCCGCGCTCCGCTCCGCCGTGGTGATGGCCCTGGCGGAAGGAAAGGGATCGGTCACGGCTCTGTCCTTCCTGCGGGCCTATCCCAGCCGGGAGATCGAGGTGAGCATTCCGGCCCTGCTGAGCCTGATCAACAAGACCGAGTCGATCTCCGATCTGGTGCGCTTCTTTTCCGAATCCCCTCTCGATGGCCTGAAGGGCAGCAGCCAGCCCGAGGCTGGAGCGGCGAAACCCGAGCCGTAGATTCGCCAGCACTGCATCCAGCCGGCCAGTGCCCCTGCTCCGATCCCTGCGGCGTCTGAGCAAGCGGCCCTCCCTGCACGACTGGCCCGGCCTGATCGAGGCCTACCGGCCCTGGCTCCCGGTGAGCGAGTCAACCCCCGTGATCACCCTGCGGGAGGGCGCCACCCCACTGATCCCGGCCCCTGCCATCGCCGCACGCATCGGCCGCAGGGTGCGGGTGTTCCTCAAGTACGACGGCCTCAACCCCACCGGCTCCTTCAAGGACCGGGGCATGACCATGGCCATCTCCAAGGCCAGGGAGGCGGGCTCCGAAGCGGTGATCTGCGCCAGCACCGGCAACACCTCCGCCGCGGCCGCCGCCTATGCCCGCCGCGGCGGCATGCGCGCCTTCGTGCTGATTCCGGATGGCTATGTCGCCCAGGGAAAACTGGCTCAGGCGCTCCTCTACGGCGNCGAGGTGATTGCCATCCAGGGCAACTTCGACCGGGCCCTGGCGATCGTGCAGGAGGTGGCTGACACCTACCCGATCACCCTGGTGAACTCGGTGAATCCCTACCGCCTGCAGGGCCAGAAGACGGCGGCCTTCGAAGTGGTGGATGCCCTCGGCGAGGCGCCCGACTGGCTGTGCATTCCCGTGGGCAATGCCGGCAACATCACCGCCTACTGGATGGGCTTCAACGAATACCGCCAGGCAGGGCATTGCCGCGGCCTGCCGAGGATGATGGGCTTCCAGGCAGCCGGATCCGCCCCGCTGGTGCTGGGGCACACCGTGGAGCAGCCCGACACGATCGCCACCGCCATCCGCATCGGCAATCCGGTGAACCGGGAGAAGGCCCTGCAGGTGCGCCAGGAGAGCGGCGGCGACTTCATGGCCGTCACCGATGCGGAAATCATCGACGCCTACAAGCTGCTGGGCAGCCAGGAGGGTGTGTTCTGCGAGCCCGCCAGCGCCGCCTCCGTGGCCGGCCTGCTGAAGCGGGGCGACGAGGTGCCCAGCGGCGCCACGGTGGTGTGCGTGCTCACCGGCAACGGCCTCAAGGACCCCACCACCGCGATCGAGCACAACGAAGCCCGCTTCCACACCGGCCTGGAAGCCGACACGGCGGTGGTCGCCAAGGTGATGGGCTTCTGAGTCCGGTCCAGGAAGCGGCCCTCGCCGAAGCCGGCTTCGACTGCGGAAAAGCAGCAGTCAATCTGCGGAATGCGTCACGAGGGGATGGCGGCAGGGAGGGCACCGGATTTCCGCATCGCCGGACATCGCCGCAGGAGGTCTCTCCCTTCCCCAGTCAGCGCTCCCCCATCCCCGGGCGATCGTGGCCCGGAACACCGGTCACAACTGGGGCGAGCAGGGCTTTTCCGCAATTCCCCAGTCCCTACTACGACGGTCTTGATGGTTCTCTTTCAATCCTTTGATGGAACCGGAATCAACCGCGCCGGGAAGGGGGAACCGACCGTTGCGTAACCGTCCGGTCTGTGGAAGGGTGGGACGCTCATCGGGCGGCCTCCGGCTCGCCTTGCCCTCAGCCCATGAAGCTGGTCTGCTCCCAGTCGGAACTCAGCTCCAGCCTGCAGCTGGTGAGCCGCGCCGTGGCCGCCCGGCCCACCCATCCGGTGCTGGCCAATGTGCTGCTCACGGCCGATGAGGGCACCGGCCGGCTCAGCCTCACCGGCTTCGACCTCAACCTCGGCATCCAGACCACCCTGCCCGCCTCCGTGCAGTCCAGCGGTGCGATCACGCTGCCGGCGCGGCTGCTNGGGGAGATCGTCAGTCGTCTGCCGGCCGACTCCCCGATCACCCTGGAGGCTGCCGACACGGCCGAGCAGGTTGAGCTCACCAGCCTTTCCGGCAGCTACCAGATGCGCGGCATGCCGGCGGAGGATTTCCCCGACCTGCCTCTCGTGCAGAGCGGCCAGCCGATCCGGCTGGAGGCCGAAGCCCTGGTCAAGGGCCTGCGCGCCACCCTCTTCGCCAGCAGCAGCGATGAGGCCAAGCAGCTGCTCACGGGGGTGCATCTGCATCTCGATGCCGATGGGCTCGAGTGCGCCGCCACCGATGGCCATCGCCTGGCGGTGTTGCGTCTGGCCCATGGCGGGCCGCTCGGGGAGCACGACGCGGCAGGCGAACCCTTCGCCGTGACCGTACCGGCCCGCTCCCTGCGTGAGCTCGAGCGGCTGCTCACCGGTCGCCAGTCGGAGGAGCCTCTGGCACTCTTCTGCGACCGGGGTCAGGTGGTGTTCCTGTGGGCCGATCAGGTGCTCACCAGCCGCAGTCTCGATGGCACCTACCCCAACTATCGCCAGCTGATTCCCGAGAGCTTCAGCCGCACGATCCGTGTCGATCGTCGCAGTCTGATCGCGGCCCTCGAGCGCGTGGCGGTGCTCGCCGATCAGCACAACAACGTGGTGAAGCTCAGCACCGATCACGCCGGTGAGCTGCTGATCCAGGCCGATGCGCAGGATGTGGGCAGCGGCTCCGAATCCGTGCCGGCCGAGAACAGCGGCGAGCCGATCCAGATCGCTTTCAATGTGCGCTACCTGCTGGATGGTCTCAAGGCCATGGGCGCCGATCAGGTGGTGCTCCACTGCAATGCGCCCACCACCCCGGCGGTGCTGCGGGCCGCCGATGAGGCGGCCTTCACCTACCTGGTGATGCCGGTGCAGATCCGCAGCTGAGCGGGGTGGCCCTGCCCGAGCAGCTGCTGTTGTCCGATCTGCTGCGCCGACGCGTGCGCTGTGATCAGGGCCTCGACCATGGCCCCGGAGCTGCGGTGTGGATGCACCCGCCGGTGCATCGGGTGCTGGGCTGGGTGAGCAGGCCCTCGGCCTTCGGCACGCGGCGGCAGGTGTGGCGCCTCGATCAGCTGCGAGGGCTGGTCGAGCTCGAGGCCCTGGTGAAGGGGGAGCCTGCCGACACCGACCAGGCCACGGTGGAGCGGCTGCCCACGCTGATCGAGGCCACACTGCTCGATGGTCGTCGCGAGGCGATCGGCCTGGTGGCCGATGCCGCCTTCGAGCTCCGCACCGGGCGGATCCTCCATTATCTGGTGAGTCGGAGTGATCCACGCCTGCCCGGCAGCAGCCGCTGGCGCCTCACGCCCGATCGCATCGTCGATCAGCAGCCCGGCCAGGTGTTCACCGCCCTCGANGGCCTGGATGATCTGCCCCTGGCCCGAGCCAGCGTGCGTCAGGAGCTGCTGCGCCGCTCCAGGCGCTGGCGCGATCAGGTGCAGCAGGTGGGTGATCGCTTCGAGCAGCGTCTCGAGGGCTGGCTCGACCAGCCCCCCTGGCAGGATGACTCGGCCGTCGGGCCGGNCCCGAGTGGCCTGGCGAGGAGCGCTCGGCTGAGCCCTGGGATGAATTCTGGGATCAGCCTCAGCCGCGCCGCCGGCAGCCGCCACCCGATCCCGATCGGGGTTCCGGCCCTGGCCGCGCCAGACGGCGCGACGACGAGGATCCCTGGATCTGAGGTGCTCAGCCACACTGGAGCGATCCGAACAGCAGGCCGTGGTAGCAGCTCCTGAGACCGCCACTCCCGACGTCCCTGCACCCGATGCCCCCCTTGCCGACGCGCTGAAGAAGGAGAACCTCAGCCAGTCCGACTACGACGAGATCTGCCGCCGCCTCGGCCGTGCCCCCAACCGAGCCGAGCTGGGCATGTTCGGCGTGATGTGGTCGGAGCACTGCTGCTACCGCAATTCCCGGCCCCTGCTGCAGGGCTTNCCCACCAGCGGCCCGCGCATCCTGGTGGGCCCTGGCGAGAACGCCGGCGTGGTGGATCTGGGCGAGGGTCAGCGCCTGGCCTTCAAGATCGAGAGCCACAACCACCCCTCGGCCGTGGAGCCGTTCCAGGGCGCGGCCACGGGCGTGGGCGGCATCCTGCGCGACATCTTCACCATGGGCGCCCGGCCGATCGCCCTGCTCAACGCCCTGCGCTTTGGCCCGCTGGAGGACGAGCGCAACGTCGGCCTGATGGAAGGCGTGGTGGCCGGCATCGCCCACTACGGCAACTGCGTGGGCGTGCCCACCGTGGGCGGTGAGGTGGCGTTCGATGCCAGTTATTCCGGCAACCCGCTGGTGAACGCCATGGCTCTCGGCCTGATGGAGACCGAGCAGATCGTGTGCTCCGGTGCCGAGGGGGTGGGCTATCCAGTGGTGTATGTAGGCAGCACCACCGGCCGTGACGGCATGGGTGGGGCCAGCTTCGCGAGCGCCGAGCTCAGCGAGGCCTCCCTCGACGACCGACCCGCCGTGCAGGTGGGCGATCCCTTCCTCGAGAAGGGGCTGATCGAGGCCTGCCTGGAGGCCTTCCAGAGCGGTGATGTGGTGGCCGCGCAGGACATGGGCGCCGCCGGCCTCACCTGCAGCTGCTCGGAGATGGCCGCCAAGGGAGGCCTTGGCATCGAGCTGGATCTCGACCGCGTGCCCGCCCGCGAGGCCGGCATGACCCCCTATGAATTCCTGCTCAGCGAATCCCAGGAGCGGATGCTGTTCGTGGTGAAGCCCGGCCGTGAACAGGCACTCATGGCCCGCTTCACCCGCTGGGGCCTGCAGGCGGCGGTGGTGGGCCGCGTGCTCGCGGAGAACGTGGTGCGGGTGCTGCAGCACGGGGCGGTGGCCGCCGAGGTGCCAGCCAGTGCCCTGGCCGACGACACCCCGATCAACCGCCACGAGCTGATCAGCGAACCACCGGCCGACATCCAGGCCCACTGGCGCTGGAGCGAGGCCGAGCTGCCCGCCGCCGGCGCTGCCGGCATCACTCCGGCCTCCGGCCCTCGCGCTGGCCAGCCCACCAGCTGGAACAAGGCCCTGCTGGCGTTGCTCGACGATCCCACCATCGCCTCCAAGCGCTGGGTGTACCGCCAGTACGACCACCAGGTGCAGGCCAACACCGTGGTGCCCCCCGGCGGCGCCGATGCGGCGGTGGTGCGGTTGCGGCCCCAGCAGGGCAAAGGGTCCCTCACCGCCTCACGGCGCGGCGTGGCGGCCGTGGTCGACTGTCCCAACCGCTGGGTGGCCCTCGATCCCGAGCGCGGGGGCATGGCGGCGGTGGCCGAGGCGGCCCGCAACCTCAGCTGCGTCGGCGCCGAGCCTCTGGCGATCACCGACAACCTCAACTTCCCCTCACCCGAAACCCCCACCGGCTACTGGCAGCTGGCGATGACCTGCCGGGGGCTCTCCGCCGCCTGCACGGCCCTGGAGACCCCTGTCACCGGCGGCAATGTCTCCCTCTACAATGAGACCCGCCTCCCCGACGGCACCATGCAGCCGATCCACCCCACGCCCGTGGTGGGCATGGTGGGCCTGGTGCACGATCTGGCGCATGTGCGCGGTCACGCCTGGCGCGAACCCGGCGATGTGATCTGGCTGCTGGGAGTGCCGCTGGCCGAGGCCGGCGATCCGCGGGTCTCCCTGGCCGGCAGCAGCTACCTCGAGCGGCTCCATGGCGCGGTCACCGGGCGCCCGCCGCTGATCGATCTGGCTCTGGAGAAGGCCGTGCAGACCTTCCTGCGCGAGGCGATCACCGCCGGCCTGGTGGCCTCCGCCCACGACCTCAGCGATGGCGGCCTGGCCGTGGCTGCGGCGGAATGCTGCATCGCATCCAAGCCGGTCGGGCTGCTCGGGGCCGAACTGGATCTGCCGCCCGCAGCCGGTCGGCTTGACCGTCAGCTCTTCGCCGAAGGTGGAGGCAGGATCCTGGTGAGCGTGCCGGTGGATCGCCATCCAGCCTGGGAGCAGGCTCTGGCGGCAGCGTCGATCCCCGCTGAACGGCTGGGTGTGGTGACGGCGCAGCCCAGCCTGCTCATCCGTCGGGCCGGAGAGGCTCTGCTTCAGCTCCCGATGGCTCTGATGGCTGACCACTTCGAGCAGGCGATCCCGCGCCGCATGGGTGTGGATCTTCCCCCCACCGCCTGAGGCCGTGGCGGCGTGGCCTGATGCACAATGTTGAAGTAAAGACGAATCCAGCTGGGCCCGTGCTGACCGATCGGCTGCTGCCGGAGCCCTGGCCCGGGGACAATCTCGCCGGGCATGAAGCCGGGATCGAGCAGCGCCCCGACAAGCCGGAGGAAGCCTGTGGCGTCTACGCCGTGCTGGCCGCCGACCAGCCGGTGGCCAACCTGAGCTATTTCGGGCTCTATGCCCTGCAGCACCGCGGGCAGGAGTCGGCCGGTATCGCCGTCTTCGGCGGCGACGGCAAGGTGCGCCTGCACAAGGACATGGGCCTGGTGAGCCAGGTGTTCGACCAGGAGGTGCTGGAGCGCCTGCCCGGTCATCTGGCGATCGGCCACACCCGTTACTCCACCACCGGCAGCAGCAGGGTCTGCAACGCCCAGCCGGTGCTGCTCAGCACCCGGCTCGGTCCACTGGCGCTGGCGCACAACGGCAATCTCGTGAACGCGGCCGAACTGCGCCTGGCGCTCGACGATCAGGCCACTGAACTCACCTCCACCACCGATTCCGAATTGATCGCCTTCGCGGTGCAGGCGGCGGTCAACGCCGGCCTGGGCTGGGACGCGGCGATCCGCCAGGCGGCCGGTCGCTGCCGCGGTGCCTTCAGTCTGGTGATCGGCACACCCGAGGGTCTCTACGCCCTTCGCGACGGTCACGGGATCCGGCCGCTGGTGTTCGGCCACCTTGGGGATGCGGCGGAGGCCCGCTGGGTGGTGAGCAGCGAGACCTGCGGTCTCGACATCATCGGTGCCGTCTATGACGACGATGTGCGGCCCGGTGAACTCATTCACTTCCGCCTGGGTGATCCGCAGCCTCTGCGGAGCCGCTGGATCGACGAACCGCCCAAGTTGTGCGTGTTCGAGATGATCTATTTCGCCCGCCCCGACAGCCGTTTCTTCGGTGAGTCCCTCTACAGCTACAGGGTGCGCATCGGGGAGGCGCTGGCCCGCGAAACCCCTGTCGAGGCTGACATCGTGATCGGTGTTCCCGACTCAGGCATCCCGGCGGCGATCGGTTATTCCCAGGTGAGCGGGATTCCCTTCGGCGATGGCCTGATCAAGAACCGTTATGTGGGCCGCACCTTCATTCAGCCCACCCAGGCGATGCGCGAGGCCGGCATCCGCGTCAAGCTCAACCCCCTGCCGGACGTGCTCGCCGGCAAGCNGGTGGTGGTGATCGACGATTCGATCGTGCGCGGCACCACCAGCCGCAAGCTCGTGGCCGCCCTGCGGGAGGCCGGTGCCACCGAGGTGCACATGCGCATCAGTTCGCCGCCGGTGACCCACCCCTGCTTTTACGGCATCGATACCGACACCCAGGACCAATTGATCGCAGCACGGCTCAGCCTGGCCGAGATCGCCGCTCACCTGGGTGTCGATTCCCTCGCCTACCTGAGCAAGCAGGGGATGGTCGATGCCGCCTTGTCCCATTCCGAGCACTTCTGCACCGCCTGTTTCGACGGCGCCTATCCGATCGAGATGGATGAGGCCGTGCGCAACAGCAAGCTGATGCTCGAACCGGCCGGAGTGGCTGCCGCCCCCGTTTAGTCCGTCTCAGTCCGTCAGCAACGGAAGCACGGCGGTGACCGTCGCACCGCTCGGCAGGTTCAGCCGCTCACCGGCGTCGCTGCCCGGTTCCTGAGCCAGCCCAGCGGGATCGAGCCGCAGACTGATGCCGCCGGCCTGAACGCTCACCAGCGGGGCATCCGCCGGGCAGAGATCCACCAGCTCGTCGTCGCGCTGGGCGAAACGCAGGCCGATCTGGCCCAGATCGCCCCGGGCGCAGGAGCGCAGCTCGTCGACGGCCTGGCGTTTGAGCTGACCGAGCCGACTGGCCAGCAGCAGATCCCCCCCGGACTCCACGGCAGCGGCCCCCACCACCCGCTCACCGGGCAGCAGGCGCAGCAGTGCAGGGCCCTGAGCTGCTCGCCCCATCACGGGCAGGTTGGCCTCGTTCACCGCCAGCCGCAGAAGCCGGCCGGTGCTGCTGCCCACCACCAGTTCCTGCCCCTCCCGGCAGAGCAGCACCCGCTGCAGGGTGACGCCCTCCTTCAGCCGCAGCACGGAAGCCGCCCGGCCGGAGAGCTCCTGGAATTCCTCCAGCGGCAGCCGTTTGAAGCGGCCATCGCTGCTCAGCAGGCCGATGCTGACGCCCGTCTCGGCAGTTTCTTGGGGTAGCCGCAGCAGCTGCACCACCCGCTCCCCCGCCATGCCCTCCGGCAGAAACCTCTCGAGCGTGCCGGGCTGCTGGCCGGCGAATTCCCAGCGCAGCAGGGCCACCCTGCCCGCATCGGTGAAGGCCAGCAGTGCCGGTCTTGCCCTGACCGCCAGGATCATCCGCGCCGGGGCGGGATGCTCACCCGGTTCGGCGGGCTCATCGAGGTGAAGTCGCCCCAGCTGCTGCGGACCGACGATCCGCACACTGCCATCGGCCTGGATCAGCAGCCGGCTGTCGTTCGAGAGGGCGTCCAAGGCTTGCTGGCGCTGCAGCTCGGCGTTGGGACGGGACACGGCGGCCCGCTGCGCCACGAGGACATCGCCACCCTCCACCAGGCGGGTGCGGCGTGGCGTGGCATAGCGCTTCCTGAGCGCCCTGAACTCCGCCACCATGGCATCGAGCAGGGCGCCGCGGTCATCGAGCAGGTGGCGCAGGCGGCTGCGCTCCTGCCGCAGATCCTCCGCCTCCTGGCGCAGGCCTTCCTGCTCGAGGCCGGTGAGCCGCCGCAGCGGCATCGCCAGCACGGCATCCGCCTGGCGTTCGCTGAGATCCAGGTGCACCTGCAGGCTGGCGCGCGCGCTCGAGGCGTCGCGGGCCTGCTGGATCATCTCGATCACTCGTGGCAGGTCATCGAGAGCCCTGATCAGNNCTTCCANCCACTTCGAGCCGATCCTCGGCCTTTCGAAGGGCATGGCGGGTGCGGCGGATCAGGGTGAGTTCCCGGTAATCGAGGAACTCCTGAAGCATCTGTCGCAGGCTCAGTTGCCGCGGCTGGCCGTTCACCAGCGTCAGCAGGATGGCTCCGAAGTTGCTCTGCAGGGCGGTGCGGCGCTGCAGCTCGTTCAGCACCGTCTCGGCGTTGGCGTCGCGGCGCAGCTCCACCACGACACGCATGCCCTCGCGGTCGCTCTCGTCGCGGATGTCGGCGATGCCTCCGATCTTGCCGTCGTTGACCTGTTCCGCCAGCTTCTCGATCCAGCCGGCCTTGCTCAGTTGATAGGGGAGTTCGGTGACCACCACGGCACTGCGGCGATGACGGCCCTTGCCCGGTTGCACCTCCTCGATGTGGGCCACGCCGCGCATCGGGATGCTGCCGCGGCCCGAGAGGTAGGTCTCGCGCACACCGCTGCCGGTGAGCACTTCACCGCCGGTGGGGAAGTCGGGTCCCGGCACCAGCTCCAAGAGTTTCTCGTCGCTCAGCGTCGGCTTGCGGATGAGGGTGATCAGTGCGTCCACCACCTCGCCGAGGTTGTGGGGCGGGATGCTCGTGGCCATGCCCACGGCGATGCCGGTGCAGCCGTTGAGGAGCAGGAACGGAAGCTGGGCGGGCAGCACCGTGGGCTCCTGCTGGGAGCCATCGAAGTTGGGGGCGAAATCGACCGTGTCGTCGCCGATCTCATCGAGCAGGGCCTGGTTGGCGATCGGTGCCAGCCGGGTTTCCGTGTACCGCATCGCGGCCGGCGGGTCGTCGTCGACGGAACCGAAATTGCCGTGGCCATCCAGCAGAGGGTGGCGGCTGGCGAAGGTCTGCACCAGGCGCACCANGGCGTCATAGACAGCCTGGTCGCCGTGGGGGTGGTACTTGCCGAGCACATCGCCCACGACCCGGGCGCACTTGCGGAAAGGCCGGTCCGGGGTCAGGCCCAGTTCGTGCATCGCGTAAAGGATGCGCCGCTGCACTGGCTTGAGGCCGTCGCGCACATCGGGGAGCGCCCGCCCCACGATCACGCTCATGGCGTATTCGAGGTAGGAGCGCTGCATCTCCTGATGCAGCTCGATCGGCTGGATGCGCGGATCGCCGTTCCGCTCGTTCGATTCTCCTGAGCGCTCCTCGGCCATCCGGTGCTGGTGTCAGGGGAGGAAGCTGGCGCTCAGCCTACTGATCGTGCCAAGACCTTTCGGAAGCCGTCTGCCGGTGCGACTGCGATTCAGAGCTCCTCCTCAGCCCCTTCGTCCTCGGTGCTGGCATTGGCCAGGGCACGCTCCACCGCCGGGCGGAGTGCCGGTTCCTTCAACAGCACCTGGGTGGCGGCCCGCAGCCGCGGTCCCCAGAGCTGGGTGGTCTGATAGCTCTCCAGCACGTAGTTGGGTTCGGCGGCCAGGGCCTTGTCCGCCAGCTGGAGCGCTTCGGGGTTCTGGGGCCCCTTCAGCTGGTGGAGAGCGGCGGCCAGGGCCAGGCTCGGTTCGGCTGCGTCCGGCTTGATGCCGAGCACCTGCCGCCAGCGCTCCACCGCAGACTTGGTCTGACCCTGCTCGAACAGCACCAGGGCCTGGTTGTTGATCGCCTCCCAGAAATCACGCCGCAGCTTCGCCGCCCTCTCGAAGGNCGCGAGAGCCTGTCCGGGTTGGTTGAGCAGGATGCGGGCATTGCCCAGATCGAAGTAGGCGCTGGCATTGTCCCCATCCAGGCGCAGGCCTTCCTCCAACAGGGTCACCGCTTCCTGGGGACGGTCGTCGCGCAGCGCCAGCGAGCCCTCGGCGAACCAGATGCCGGGATTGCGGGGATCGAGCAGCTTGGCCTTCGCCAGCGACTGGGCAGCCGGCTTCAGCTGGTTGCTGCGCAGCTGGGCTTCGGCCAGCAGCACCCAGCCGCGCGGATCCTCCGGCAGCAGCCGCACCGTGAGCTCCGCCAGCCTGGCGGCATCGTCGGCCTGGCCGAGCCGCAGCAGCCGGGCCGCCGCCTGGGCGATGCCCAGCCCGGCGGCCTCCAGCTCGACCGAGCGCGGCACGTAGGCATAGGGAACCAGAGCGCGTGCCGGTAGACCCAGGGCCAGGCTCCAGCCCAGGGCCAGCACAGGGAGGGCTCGCAGCCAGCGCGGCGCCATCGGCACACCACAGATGGCGCCAGCCTAGGGACCGGCCTCAGGGCTGGCAGCCGAGCCGGCGGCCTGGATGTTGCGGCGCCACATCCAGGGTTTGAGGCGCCGCAGGGCGGAGGCCCGCAGCCGTTCGTCCCAGTCGCTCTCGCTCCAGCCCAGGGCCTGATGCGGTTGCAGTTCGAGCAGCCAGGCTCGTGGCTGCAGTTCTGGATCCGCCGTGCTCTGCAGCGGCTGCTGATTCCAGGGGCACACGTCCTGGCAGATGTCACAGCCGGCCACCCAGCCCTCTAGCCGGCTGGCGATCTCCGCTGGCAGGTCAGCCTCCCGGTTCTCGATCGTGTGAAAGGCGATGCAGCGGCGGCTGTCCACCACGAAGGGTTCCGTGATCGCGCCGGTGGGGCAGGCCGGGATGCAGCGGCTGCAGCGGCCGCAGAGGGGCCGGCCGGGCTGGTCGGCCGGCAGCGGCAGGCTGGTGAGCAGATGGCCCAGCAACAGCCAGGAGCCCCGCTGGCGGTGGATCAGATTGCCGTGCTTGCCGATCCAGCCCAGGCCGGCCTGCTCGGCCCAGGCCTTGTCCATCAGCGGGGCACTGTCGACGCAGGCGCGCCAGCGCACGCCGGGCTTCCGCTCCTCCAGCCAGCGGCCCAGCCGCCGCAACCGGCCGTCGATGACGCGGTGGTAGTCGCGTCCCCAGCCATAGCGGGCCACCTTCAGCGCTCCCGGCGCCCGCTCGGCATCCACGTAGTAGTTGAGTCCCACCGCCAGCAGGCTGCGCACCCCGGGCAGCAGCTCCTCCACCGCGCGGCGACGCGGGTCGCCATCCAGCCCATGCCCGCCTGGTGGCCGGCGGCGAGCCAGCGTTCCAGGGCTGCGGTGCGCAGGGCCAGGCGCTCCCCGGCCGGGACGCTGGCGATCCCCACCGGATCGAAGCCCAGCTGGCGTGCCTGCTGCTTCAGCCGCTCCGCCAGGAGCCGGTGGGCGTCGTCCGCCATCACCCGTACAGTTGCGCCACTCCCTCAGTCTGCTGCGATCTTCTGTGACTCCTGCTGCCTCCGGCCGGCTGGCCCCTGTTCTGCGTTGGCTCGGCCTCACCCTGGTGGCCCTGTTTGGCCTGCAGATGCTGGTTCTGCTGGCCAGCTGGCAGTGGTCTTTCGAGCCCTTCCGCCAGGTGGTGGTGGACCGGCTGGTGGATGAAGCGCCGATGGCCCTGGTGGGTCTGCTGATCATGCTGTTCGGTGCCAGGCTGGATCAGCTGGCCTCAGGCCGCACGCCCCTGCGCTGGATTGTTGGGCTGCTGGCTGCCCTGCTCACCCTGGCGATGCTGGTGGCGGTGCCCGTCTCGATCAGCACAAGCCAGGCCCTCAGTGCGCAGGTGGATCAGGCCGAGTCGGCCATCGCGATGCAGACCAGTCAGCTGGAGATGCAGAGAAAGCAGGTGCAGGATCCGGCCTTCATCGACCGTTTGATCGCCGAGGCTGAGCGCGAGGGCCGGATCCCCGCCGATGCCAGCCCCGAGCTCAAGAAACAGAAGGCCCAGGAATTCATCGACACCCAGCTCAAGCCCCAGCTGGAGCGGGCTGAACAACAGCTGGCCCAGGCGCGTCTGGGTCGTGATCTGGCTGTGCAGCAGCGCCGCTTCGGGGTGACCGGCCGTGCCGTGCTGCTGGCCATCGGCTTCGCCCTGGTCGCCCTGGTGGCCCTGGTCTGAGGGTCGCCTGGCAGGCCCCTGGGAACCAGCCAGCCTGGCGGCTGGCTAAGTTGCCTGAAGCGCACTGACGGCCGGATCTCCGGGTTTCCACTTGGTTCAATCCAGCCCTCGTCCCGATCAGCCCCTGGCTGAGCGCCTCCAGCAGGACCTCAAGAACGATCTGATCGCGGGTCTGCTGGTGGTGATTCCTCTCGCCACCACGATCTGGCTGGCCACCACGGTCAGCCGCTTCGTGCTGGCGTTTCTCACCTCGATCCCCAAGCAGTTCAACCCCTTCAACACCCTCAATCCGGTGTTGCAGGAACTGATCAACCTTGGTGTGGGCCTGCTGGTGCCTCTGCTGGGCATCCTCCTGATCGGTCTGATGGCGCGCAACATCGTGGGTCGCTGGCTGCTGGAATTCGGCGAGGGCACGCTGCTGCGGATTCCGCTGGCCGGGTCGGTGTACAAGACCCTCAAGCAGCTGCTGGAAACCTTCCTGCAGGGCAATTCCAGCCGTTTTCGGCGTGTCGTGCTGGTCGAGTATCCCCGCGANGGTCTCTATGCCCTGGGATTTGTCACCGGAACCCTGGGCACCAGCCTGCAGGCCGGATTCGACGAAGTCATGCTGAGCGTCTTCATTCCCACCGCACCCAATCCCACCACGGGCTGGTATGCGGTGGTTCCCCAGCGTTCGGTGAAGGATCTCGACCTCTCGGTCGAGGATGCCTTCCGCACGATCATCTCGGCGGGAATCGTCAGCCCCGACGAGCGCGAAACCCCCTCCAACCGCAGCTTCTCCAGCCTGCTGGCCCAGCTGCGGGCTCCCCAACTGTCCTGATGCAGAGCCGCACCCTGTCCCGTGAACTGGCCCTGCTGATGCTCGGCCAGGTCAGCGACCGCGCAGGTGAGCCGGCGCCGGCAGCCGACACCGCTCTGGAGGCTCTGCTGCACCAGGCCCTGGNCCAGTCTCAGCCAGCATGTGCGCGAGGCCCTCGACCGCTCCGCCGCTGATCTGCAGAGCGCCGATCAGCATCTGCTCGACAGCGAGCTGCAGGAGGCGGGCGCGGATCAGCTGCCGCGTGTGCGCCAGCACCTGCGCGATGGCCTGGCCGCCGCCGAGCAGGCTCTCAATCGGCTCTCCGCCAGTCTGGAGCTGCCGCGCCTGCTGCTGCTCGCCGACCAGGAGGAGGTGCGCCGCAATGCCATCGCTCGCACCCGTGCGGTGCTGCATGGGCGGGAGGCCATCGACCGACAGCTCGATGGGGTGATGGAGGGCTGGCGGCTCAGTCGTCTGCCCCGCATCGATCGCGACATCCTGCGGCTGGCGGTGGTCGACCTGCGTGAGTTCGCCACACCCGCAGCGGTGGCCTGCAACGAGGCGGTGGAGTTGGCCAACCGCTACAGCGACGAGCAGGGCCGCCGCATGATCAACGGCGTGCTGCGCCGCTTCACCACGGCGGCGGCGAAGGGGCAGGTTCCGGCGCCACAGCCGATCTCGGGCAGCTGATGGTCTACGACTGGTTCAATCGCGCCGCGGCTCGCCCCGACTCCCGGCCAGCCGACCCCGAGCCGGCTGACGATTCCCCGCTGCAGCCGACCGCCGACCAGGCGGAGGCCGCCACGGCTTCCCCTGCGGCCCAGCCCTCCAGCTCCGCCTCGGGCTCCGGTCTCGATGAGGACGCACTGGCCTGGGCCCGCGAGGCGTATGCCCGCCTCAAGGCCCAGCAGGAGGCGGCCCGACGGGCCGCCGAGCAGGAGCCGCCCGCGGCCGCCGACACCAGCCGCGATCAGGTTGCCCCGGCTCCCACCGCTGCTCCGCCGCCCGCGGCACAGGAGTCCGAGCAGATCCCCGCCACGCCTGCGGCCGCTCCCATTCCTGATGACGGACCGTCCCTGCTGGAGCAGGCGGCGGCTCGGCGTGCCGAGCGNCAGCAGGCCCTGGTGGTCGAAGCGGCCGATGAGGCCGAGATCGGCCCTGTTCCCGCTCCGGCGCCCATGCCGGCGGTCGCCGACAGCAGCGAGGAGGCCGAACCCCGCCTCGGTGCCTTCGACGAGAGCTTCACCTGGAGTGCGGAGGTGCTGGCGGCCCAGGGCAAACGTGCTGACCAGGTGTCGCTGGAGGAGATCGACTGGTTGGGGCGCCTCCGTCAGGGGCTGGAGAAGACCCGGCGCGGGCTCGTCACCCAGTTGCTGGAGAACCTCGGCGATGANCCCCTCACCCCCGAGGTGCTCGACGACCTCGAGACCACGCTGCTGCGTGCTGACGTTGGCGTGAGCGCCACCGATCAGGTTCTGGAGGCTCTGCGCCGGCGGCTCAACCAGGAGGTCGTGGAGCCCAGCGAAGGCATCCGCTTTCTCAAGCAGCAGCTGCGTGAAATCCTTGAGGCCCCTCTCGAGCGCAGTGGCGTTCCCCTGCTCGCGCCCCAGCGGGATCGCCTCAACGTCTGGCTGCTGGTGGGGGTGAATGGCGTGGGCAAGACCACCACGCTGGGCAAGCTCGCCAATCTGGCTGTGCGCAGCGGTTACAGCTGCCTGATCGCCGCTGCCGACACCTTCCGAGCCGCAGCCGTGCAGCAGGTGCAGGTCTGGGGTGAGCGCAGCGGCGTGCCGGTGATCGCCAACCCCACGGCCAACGCCGACCCCGCTGCCGTGGTCTACGACGCGATCGGCGCCGCCAGGGCCCATGGCACCGAACTGGTGCTGGTCGATACCGCCGGTCGTCTGCAGACCAAGCACAACCTGATGGAGGAGCTGGCCAAGGTGCGCCGCATCGTCGACAAGCTGGCCCCGGACGCTGCGGTGGAGTCCTTGCTGGTGCTGGACGCCAGCCAGGGGCAGAACGGTCTCAAGCAGGCCATGGCCTTTGCCGGTGCCGCTGGCCTCACTGGCGTGGTGATCACCAAGCTCGATGGCAGTGCCCGCGGCGGCGTGGCCCTGGCGGTGGCCTCCGAGGCCGGTCTGCCGATCCGCTTCATCGGCGCCGGTGAGGGGATCCGCGACCTGCGGCCCTTCAACAGCTTTGAATTCGTGGAGGCCCTGCTGGCCAGCTGAGGCCGGCTATCTTGCAGGCTCCGCAGCGGCCGTGCGGTGAGCCAGATGCCGCCATCCCGCCCAGCAGCAGCCCATCCAGCCGTTGCGCAGGCCGACGCCACGGCAACGCTGCGCCAGTTGATGGACAGCCTCAGCCGGGAGCAGCGCCGCAACCAGGAGCTCATCGCCTCGCTGGCCTTTCTGCTGCGCAGCTTCACCAACATCGGCCGCTTTCTGGAGGTCGTACCACTGGTGGTGAGCCAGCTGATGGAGGCCGATGGCTCCCTGCTGGTGCCCCTCCATGAGGACGGCAAGCTCTGGCGCGATCAGCTGCAGGCCGTGCCCCAGGAGCGCTGCAGCGAGGCGCTGCGTCAGCTCGCTGCAGCGCCTGACAGCGAACTCACCGCCCTGCAGGGGGAGGCCTCCGTGGCGGCCTGGCTGGACCAGCGGATCGGCCGGACGCTCGGAGAGGTGCAGCTGTTCGCCACCTCGGTGATGGCGCGCAGCCAGCTGCATGGCCGGCTTTATGTGTTCAGCCGACGCGAGGGCTATGGCTGGAGTGAGATCCGGCGCCGTCACCTGCAGCTGGTGGCCGATCTCTGCGGCGTGGCTCTGGAGAGCGATGGTCTGCAGCAGAATCTGCGCCGCCATCAGCGGCTCGATCGCCAGCTCAGCATCGGCGCCGAGATCCAGGCCCAGCTCCTGCCGGATCGCTGTCCGGTGATCGAGGGGGTCGAGCTCGCCGCTCGCTGCCGGCCCGCCTACGAGGTGGGTGGCGACTACTACGACTTCATCCCCACCCAGCCGAACCTGCAGGGAAAGCAGCTCGAGCAGGCGCGATGGGCGCTGGTGATGGGCGATGTGATGGGCAAGGGGGTGCCGGCAGGCCTGCTGATGACCCTGCTGCGCGGCATGCTGCGGGCCGAGGTGCTCAGCGGCCTCGCGCCCGATCGGATCCTGCAGGATCTCAACCAGCTGGCCCAGCAGGATCTGGCCCGCTCCCACCGTTTCGTGACCCTCTTCTATTCCGACTACGACCCTCTCAGCCGACTGCTGCGCTACGCCAATGCGGCCCACAATCCGCCGCTGCTCTGGCGGCGACGGGCCAACCGGGTGGAGCGGCTCGATGCCCCGGGCCTGTTGATCGGCCTGCAGCGTCATGCCGACTATGGCGTGGGAGAGAGCGTGCTCGATCCCGGCGATGTGGCGCTTCTCTACACCGATGGTGTCACCGAGGCGACGGGCTTCAGTGGCGATCGTTTCGATGAGGAGCGGCTGCAGCGCAGTTTCCATGGCGTCTGCCGCTCCGGTGTCGGGGCCCAGGCGATCCTGGATCACCTGTTCGCCAGGCTCGATCGCTTCGTGGGGGCCGACCGCCAGCTTGAGGATGACGCCTCGATGGTCGTGCTGAAGCTGCGCGACGAGGTGCTGCTGCCCTCCCTGCCCGTCGGCTCCGGCGGAAGTCCGATGGCAAGCTGAAGCGTCGCCCCGCCTGCCTCGATGGCTGTTGAGTCTTCGGCCTCCACCTGGAGCAACCGCTTCGATCAGGGGCTGCATCCCGCCATCGAGCGCTTTAACGCCTCGATCGGCTTCGACATCGCCCTGCTGCAGGAGGACCTCGACGGCTCCATCGCCCACGCCCGCATGCTGGGCCGCTGCGGTGTGATCAGCGAGGTCGAGGCGGCCGAGCTGATCGAAGGCCTCGAGCAGGTGCGGGCCGAGGCGGCGCGGGGGGCCTTCAACCCGGGGCTCGAAGCCGAGGATGTGCACTTCGCCGTGGAGCGGCGGCTGATCGAGTTGCTCGGCCCGCTCGGCAAGAAACTGCACACCGGTCGCTCCCGCAACGACCAGGTGGGCACCGATCTGCGCCTGTGGCTGAGGCGTCGCATCGACGTGATCGACAACGCCCTGCTGCGCTTCGAACGGGCGCTGCTCGGCCAGGCCGAGCGCCATGCCGACACGCTGATCCCGGGCTACACCCATCTGCAGCGGGCCCAGCCCATCTGCCTGGCCCATCATCTGCTGGCCTACATCGAGATGGCCGAGCGCGATCGCCACCGGCTCGCCGATGTGCGCAAGCGGGTCAACATCTGCCCGCTGGGGGCAGCGGCCCTGGCCGGCACGCCGGTGCCGATCGATCGCCGCGCCACGGCGGCCGAGCTCGGCTTCGAGGCGATCTACGCCAACAGCCTCGATGCGGTGAGCGACCGCGACTTCGCCGTGGAATTCATGGCGGCCGGCTCCCTGGTGCTGGCCCACCTCAGCCGCCTGGCCGAGGAGGTGATCCTCTGGGCATCGGAGGAATTCGGCTTCTTGGCACTTTCCGACCGCTGCGCCACCGGCAGCAGCCTGATGCCACAGAAGAAGAACCCCGATGTGCCCGAGCTGGTGCGGGGCAAGAGCGGCCGTGTGTTCGGCCATCTGATGGGCCTGCTCACGATGATCAAGGGCCTGCCCCTCGCTTACAACAAGGATTTCCAGGAAGACAAGGAAGCCCTGTTCGACGGGGTGACCACCGTGCTCGATTGCCTGGAGGCGATGACGATCCTGCTGGAGGAGGGCATCGAGTTCCGCCCCCAGAGGCTGGAGGCGGCGGTGGGATCCGATTTCGCCAACGCCACCGATGTGGCCGACTACCTGGTGGCCCATGGGGTTCCGTTCCGGGAGGCCTACCAGCTCGTCGGCGGTCTGGTGAAGACCTGCCTCGCCGAGGGAATCCTGCTGCGTCAGCTGCCGCTGCAGCGCTGGCAGGAGCTGCACCCCGCCTTCGGGCCCGATATCTTCACGGCGATCGAACCCCGCCAGGTGGTGGCGGCCCGCCGCAGCGAGGGGGGCACGGCCTTCGAGCAGGTCAGGCTCCAGCTGCAGCATCACAGGGCCCGTCTGGGCAGTTGATGGTGCCGGACCTAGGCTGACTCCGTTAGGGCCTGTGAGGCCTCCAGTCACTGTCGTGAGTATTTTTGTCGGCAACCTCCCCTTCCGGGCCGAGAAGGAAGACGTCTCCGAACTGTTTGCACCCTATGGCGAGGTTGTGAACTGTGCCCTCCCCCTGGAGCGGGACACCGGGCGCAAGCGCGGCTTCGCCTTCGTGGAGATGGCGGATGACGAGAGCGAAACCCGTGCCATCGAGGCGCTGCAGGGTGCCGAACTGATGGGTCGGCCGCTGCGCATCAACAAGGCTGAACCGCGCAGTGGCGGTGGCGGCGGTGGCGGCGGCGGTGGAGCTCCCCGTCGCGGTGGCTACGGCGGCGGCTATGGCGGCGGTGGCGGTGGCTATTCCGGCGGTGGTGGCTACGCCTCCGGCGGCGAGCGCGCTTCCGGAACCCGTGGCTGGGAGGACCGCAGCAGTGGTGAAGGGGGCGATGCCTTCGCTGCCGGGCGCACCCGCAGGCGTCGCAGCGGCGGTGGCGACTCGTTTCAGTAGCCCCGTTCCTCCAGCTGCCGGGCAGCCAGCTCCAGCACCTCGGGAGCGGCGTTGCGATCGCCGGCGGCCCTGCTGAGCTGATACCGCCAGTGGCGGGCCCCGCTCACGCCTTCCACCAGATGAACCAGATGGCGGGCGATCGGCCAGAGCCGCCCGCCACGGCCGCACCACCGCTCCGCGTAGGGCAACAGCCCGCGCAGCACGTGCGAGGGCGGCACCGTCTCCGGAGCGGCGGCATCCTCGAACAGCTCCCGGTCGATGCCGCACCAGCGCAGTGGATGGTCGTACACAGCCCGACCCACCATGGTGCCGTCGAGGCTCGTGCCGAAGCCATTGGCCTGCAGATGAGCGCGGCAGTCGTCGAGCGACTGCAGGCCGCCGTTGAGTTCGATCCGCCGCTGCGGGCGATCGCGCTTGAGCTGGTGCACCAGCTCGTAACGCAGGGGGGGGATCGTGCGGTTCTGCTTCGGATCGAGCCCCTCCAGCCAGGCCTTGCGGGCATGCACGCTGAAGCGCCGGCAGCCTGCCTCGGCCACGGTGTCGACAAACCGCAGCAGTTCGGCATAGGAGTCGCGGTGATCGATGCCGATGCGGTGCTTCACCGTCACCGGCAGAGGGCTCGCGGCTGCCATCGCCGCCACACAGCGGGCCACGTGATCCGGCTCGGCCATCAGGCAGGCCCCGAAGCGTCCTTTCTGCACCTTCTCGCTGGGGCACCCCACATTGAGGTTGATCTCGTCGTAGCCCCAGTCGGCCGCCAGCCGGGCAGCCTCCGCCAGCAGCCCGGGGTCATCGCCGCCCACCTGCAGGGCCAGGGGGCGTTCCACGGGGTCGAAACCGATCAGACGCTCCAGCCGCCCTCCCAGTTGCGCCGCACCCGGCTCGCAGCGGGCATGGTGGAGTGCCTGTGCCACCACCATCTCGGTGTAGAGCAGGCTGTGGCGGGTGATCTGCCGCATCAGCACCCGGAAGTGCCGATCGGTGTAGTCCATCATCGGCGCCACACTGAAGCGGTGACGCGGCCAGGCGGCATGCTGCATGCCTCCATCCTCTCCAGTGATGCTCCCTGAACGGGCGGCCGTGGTGGTGGCCGGTGGCGGAGCCGCCGGCTTCATGGCCGCGATCAGTGCTGCGGAGGCCGGCGCGGGCGATGTGCACATCCTTGAGTCCACGCCCGAGCCGCTGCACAAGGTGCTGATCAGCGGCGGCGGTCGCTGCAACGTGACTCACGCCTGCTGGGATCCGCGCGCCTCGTGGGTCACTATCCGCGCGGTGGGCGGGCCCTGCGCGGCCCGTTCTCCCGCTTCGCCACGGGCGATGCGGTGGCCTGGTTCGAGGCCCACGGCCTCGAGCTGGTGGAGGAGCCCGATGGACGCCTCTTCCCCCGAGCCAACCGCTCCCAGGCCGTGGTCGCCTGCCTGCGGCGTGCAGCGACCGCTGCCGGTGTGCGGCTCCACACCGGCGTCAGTCTGCTGCGGGCCACCCCGTCTGCCGGTGACGGCTTTCAGCTGGAGCTCCGACGAGGCTCAGCCCGCCTCACCATGGGGGCTGGGCGGCTGGTGCTGGCCACAGGCAGCCATCCCAGCGGCCGGCAGCTGGCGAGTGGCCTGGGGCACGGCCTGGTGCCGCCGGTGCCGTCGCTGTTCACTCTGGCCCTGACCGGCGATCCCCTGCTGGCCCTGGCGGGTCTGGCCGTGGATCCGGCTGAGCTGGAGCTGAAGTTGCCGGATGGCCAGCGCTTCCGTGAGCGGGCCCCGATGCTGATCACCCACTGGGGCCTGAGCGGCCCTGCCGTGCTGCGGCTCACGGCCTTTGCCGCCCGCGATCTCCGGACGTGCGGCTACCGCGGCGAACTGCGCATCCACTGGGCTCCCGGCCTGGGGCCGTCGGAGCTCGAACACCGTCTGCTCGCCTGCCGGGAGCATCAGGCCCGTCGGCAGCTGGGGAGCTGGCGACCCTGGCCCGAACTCAGCCGCCGCCTCTGGAGTCACCTGCTGCAACGCTGCTCGATTCCTGCCGAGCAGCGCTGGGCCGATCTCAGCAGGCTCCAGTACCTGGCACTTCTGGAGGCGCTGAGGAGCAGCCATCACCAAGTGAGTGGCCGCGGCCCCTTCGGTGAAGAGTTCGTCACCGCGGGAGGGGTGCCGCTGGGGGAGGTGAACCTGGCGACCATGGAAAGCCGTCTCCAGCCTGGCCTGTTTCTGGTGGGGGAGCTGCTGGATGTGGATGGCGTAACCGGTGGGTTCAACTTCCAGCACTGCTGGACCTCGGGCTGGCTGGCTGGGAAGGCCTGCCTTGAACCACCCTCTGCCAAGGATTAGGAGGCTGCTGAAATCGCCGTCAAATCAAATCCTGCCGTCCTCTCTTGGGCCGTAGGGGGCCATGGTCATGGTCAGTTCCACCCAGGCGGATTTTTTCGCTTTCTGCAGCGTCCCCCCCCCCCGCCCCCCGGCATCAGGAGCCTTTGCCAGAAGCAGCGTCTTTCCTGATCCCCTCGCTGCTTCCCTTTCATGCCGGCACCACCTGCGGGCTGAGCAGGTGGGCCAGGTCGACCAGGTTGCAGGTAACCCATGCATGCAGCCGGAACACACACCCCACCCGTGATCGCACCCGAGCCTTGAGCTGCCTCAGCCCTGCTGCCAGTTACTCCTTCGGAGAAGACTTCGTCTCGATCCAGCCAAACACCTGATCGATCTGCCTGCGGTCGTGGATCGATTGGCCGTAGNCCGGATGATGAAAGGTGGGGCGATCCATAGCGGAGTGGCCAAGGGTGTGGATGTTCTGGGCGACGGGGCCTGATGCCTGAGAAGCGCAGATCGGCCACGAAATCCCTGGTGTCATAGCCCTTGTCGGCCCCGGTGTCTTCTGGTGGTCACGCCACGTGCGCGCGCCATCCGTACGGCCGGCCGCCGCACGGTGCCCATAGCCGTCTGCTGGGGTGATCTCGCTGGCCACGACCGCACCGTGGCTCCGGAAGTCGCTCCTTCCGCTGCGAGGCGGTTCTCCATGAGGCAGTGCCCCAGGTCGCTGAGGCAGGCCCCGGACATCACCCCTGGGGCGCGTCCTTTCCTTGCCGGTTGAGCCGCCGAATCCCTTGCCGCCACTGGTCGGTGGTGGAACGTCGTCGATTCCGTCGATCCGCTGCAGCGAACTGTGGGAGGGCCAGGCCTGCAACAGGGTGCCATCGACCGAGACGTGCGCTGAACTGAGCAGCGGCATGACGGCCGGCGCCGCCAGTAACAGCTCGAGGAACGCCGCCATGAGTTGCTCATCGAGCAACGGTTCGCGGTTCATGGTGTAGCCGAAGTCGGCCGGAGGCCATCGGTGCTGGGATGCCAGACGGGATCGTGCGGGTCAGGCCGACAAACCAGCGGAACAGCAGAGCCAACAGCAGCGGCTGCGGCGGAATCGACCTCTCGTTGGGGCACGTTTTGGCAGTGGTATGCGCGTCATGGCCTTGGTGAAGCCTTCAGTGAATCGCTGGTTGCACCGCTCGCTGCACAGCAACTCAAGACTGAACGGTAATCACAGATTTTGTCCGGCGTCAGGCAGGTTTTGGGGAGCCAACCCTTCCGTGACTGTGAATTGATTGACCAAGGATGACCGAGGCTAAGCCCAGAGACGCTATTTGATCTTCTCNAAAAATAGAAAACATTGGCAAATACATTGCAAGCAAAATAGTTCCTACGATAAGGCCAACAATGATGATCATGATGGGCTCAAGTAAGCTTGTTAGCCCTTTCGTTAAGGTTGAAACCTCGTCCTCATAGAAATCTCCAACCTTGGACAACATCTTATCAATCTGACCTGTTTCTTCGCCAATGGCCAGCATGGACAACGCCATTGCAGGAAATACGTTCTTGCGTTGGAGAGATTCACTGAGGGGGATTCCCTGCATTACATCCTCGCTACTGCTTTTGATCGAGNTCAGAGATAATGGCGTTTCTTGTGGTGTCTTTGACGATCTCGAGTGATGTCAGCATTGGTACTCCAGCGGTAGTCAGCGCGCTGAAGGTACGGCAGAATTGAGCTGTGGAAGCTTTTAGGCTGAGCTCACCAAAAATAGGCAGTTTCAGGATGAGAAAATCCACTGTTCTCCTGCCTGTTGGAGATCCGTAGTACCCTCGGAAAAGCATTACGCCTCCAATCAGTATAGCGATCAAGAGAAGGGCAATGGGAGACCTTAAAAGCTCACTGAATGCGACGATCAGTTGAGTAAAAGCGGGCAGTTCAGCGCCGAGCCCTTCATACATTTCTGAAAATTTTGGCACAATGAACAAGGTCATGCCAAGAAAAACCAAGATGGCGATACTCAATACAGCCAATGGGTAGATCATTGCCCCCTTCATCTGGCCTTGAAGCTTAGATCGATCTTCAAGAAGTTTTGCGAGACGACGCAAGGTTTCATCCAGCACACCGCCGACTTCTCCAGCTTCCACCATTGGCACGGTGAGGCCGTCAAAAACCTTTGGCCAACTCCGCATCGATGATGCCAGGCTCTGCCCTTNGCTCACAGCTGCACCAACATCAATCAGAGCTCGTCGAAACAGTTGGTTTTTCTGCTGGCTCGCCATCAACTCGATGCTGCGGACGATTGGTACCCCAGCATTGAGCAAAGCTGCCAGTTTGTTGGCGAACAAAGCTTTCTCGGTAATGCTCGGAGGTTTCTCGAACAGAGAAACTGATAGTGTTGCGGAGGGGTTTTTTGNTTTTTGCTGCTCGTGTTCCTCGTTGACCGTATGGGAGGCGCTCTTGTCGTTCAATCTGGGAGCTGATGATGCCGCGCCGTCGCAATATGTGCTTCGCCATCATCAGATCCGGAGCCTGAATCGAGAGGCTGCGATCTCGTCCAAGTCTGTCCTTGTAAGTGGCCGTGAAGGTTGCCATCAGATTCGTTCTCCGGCTAGACGTTTCAATTCCTCAGGTCGGCTGCTCTTGGTTGTGGCCTGCTCCAAGGTGATGTCGCCGGCAAGAACGAGGTCGGCGAGTGCTCTTTCCATGGTCTGCATGCCATATTGGGCGCCCGTTTGGAGTTGTGAATAAATCTGGGCTGTCTTTCCTTCCCTAATCATATTGGCGACGGCTGGAGTGTTGACCAGGATCTCCTGAGCCATCACACGCCCCCGCTCGCCGACTCTGGGTTTGTAGCGTTGACAGAGCGTTTGGGCGAAGACTGCTTTGAGGCTTGAGCTGAGCTGCACCCTCACCTGAGTCTGTTGGCTCGGCGGAAACACGTCGACAATGCGGTCCACGGTCTGGGCAGCAGAGCTGGTGTGCAGGGTGGCGAACACCAAATGACCAGTTTCTGCAGCTGTGATGGCGAGTTGGATTGTTTCAAGATCGCGCATCTCGCCAACCAGAATCACATCTGGATCTTCTCTCAAGGCGGCTCTCAGGGCATTTGCAAAACTATGGGTATCGTCATTCAATTGACGTTGGTGAATCACGCTCTTGTTGGATTCAATTGCGAATTCAATAGGGTCTTCGATTGTGAGAATATGTTCAGATCGGCTATGATTGATGCTGTCGAGAATCGAGGCCAGGGTCGTCGTTTTGCCAGACCCTGTGGGTCCTGTCACCAACACCAACCCATTGGGCAGGCGACTGATCTCTTCCACGATGGGAGGAAGATTAAGGGAGCTGAGTGAAGGGATCTCGCTGCCCAGAGATCTCAGACAGGCAGCAAAAGTTCCCCGCTGTCGGTAGACGTTGACACGGAAGCGTGCAACATTCTGAAGTTCGTAGGCGCAATCCAGCTCCCAGGTTTCCTCAAGCAATTTGCGCTGTGAGGTGCTGAGCATTGAGAAGATCAGCCGATCGCAGGTTTCTGGGTCAAGCCTTTGCTGCAGGATCGGCCTCAGTTGGCCGTTGAAGCGCCCGTAGGGCGGCAGCCCGACGCTGATGTGAAGATCACTGCCCCCATTATCCACCAGGAGAGCCAACAGATCTTCGATCATCAATCCGGTGCTGGCCATGGCTGGTTAGCGGGCAGTGAGGCAATAGGGGCACTCGAGCCAGTCCTCATCCAGGCCCCCACCACAGCCTTTGCAGGTCAGGGAGCTCAGGGATCGGGCCCGACGCTCGGACTCCAGACTGGCATCAGTTAACAGCATCCGTTCCACTTCGGCAAGGGTGGTCCGGCCTTCTCGAACGAGATCGAGACCATACCCCAGCAAGGTTTTCATGCCATTTTCAAGGGCCATCCTGCGCAACTGATCGGTGGTGGAACGGCTGGATACTGCTGTTGATAGCTGTTCCGTCATCTGCAGGATTTCAAAGACACCGATGCGCCCTTTGTAACCCGTTCCCTGACAGGTTGGGCAGCTGTCGACNGCGCCGTGCGCCGTGATGTTGGCCCTGTAGAAACTGGTCTCAAACTCCTGGCTGGCCAACAGACCGAAACGCCTCAATTCGGCTGGATCGGGTCGATAGGTGATCCGGCATGTGGGGCAGACTCGACGCACCAGCCTCTGGGAGATGATGCCGATAAGGGAGGAACTCACCAGGAAGGGTTCAACGCCCATTTCGTCAAGGCGGGTGATCGCGCCAGGCGCATCANTGCAGTGCAGGGTCGTCAGCACGAGGTGCCCTGTCAGAGCCGCTTCAATGGCGGTCTTAGCGGTTTCCAGATCACGGGTCTCGCCCACCAGGAGCACATCCGGGTCCTGGCGCATGAAGGCCCTGAGGGCGAGGCTGAAGTCGTATCCCTTGTCCCGGTTCACCTGAGTCTGGGTGATTCCGGGGAGGGTGTATTCGATCGGATCTTCGACTGTGGAGATGTTGATGCCCGGATTGTTGCGCTCCGCGAGCATGGCGTACAGCGTGGTGGACTTGCCCGATCCCGTGGGTCCCGTGACCAGGATCATCCCGTANGGCTTCGAGCCCATCTCCCGCACCAGCTGGCGTGCCCGTTCGCTGGTGATCAGGTGGTCCAGCCCCAGCTGGTTGGCGTTGCTGTCGAGCAGGCGCAGCACAACCTTCTCGCCATGGCGGCTCGGCAGGGTGCTGACCCTGAAATCCATCTTGCGCCCCTTGTAGATCCGGCGGATGCGGCCGTCCTGGGGCAGGCGACGCTCGGCGATATCGAGGTCCGCCATGATCTTGAAACGCGAGGTGACGGCCGGAATCAGGCTGGCGGGGAGTTGCTCGAAATGCTTCCTCAGCACGCCGTCCTGCCGGAAGCGCACCTCCAGGCCGAATTCCTGGGGTTCCACGTGAATGTCGCTCGCGTCGCAGTCGAGGGCCTCGACCAGGATCTGATTGACCAGGTTGATCACGGGAGTGTCGGGACTCCTGGCACCGGGTGGCTCCAGGACCTCGATCTGCGACTCCACGGCTGGCTGGGCGTCCTGGCTGCTGGGGAACCGCAGATCCTGGAGCAGGGAGCGTCGCACGGTGGGGCTCTCAAGGCCGGACGGCTCCATGGGGACCGCTGAGATCGGGGACTTCCTGTCTAGCGGCATTGTGGGCTGGGCAGCCTCTCTGCCGCCAGGTTCGAGGTGCGGGCTTCCGCAGCTTGTGGCGGGAGCCGCTGCCCGTTCAACATGACCTCATCCGATGTTTGGCTCGGGCCAGTCATGAGCGGCGACTTCCCCATGGACGCTGACACCACCCCGGCGGAGATCGCCGCTGATCAGACCGTTTCTCGGGATTCAGGGGCCCTGGGCGACAGTGCCGCTCCCGGCCTGGCTGATGCTTCTGGTGATCCGGCTGGTTCTGAGGCGGGCATGGCCAGCAGCGATGACGACCGGGCCTCACGCCTCGAGGCCGAGCTGGCGGCCCTGCGCGCTGACTACGACAACCTCAACGGCCAGTACATGCGCCTGGCAGCTGATTTCGACAACTACCGCAAGCGTCAGAGCCGCGACAATGAGGACCAGCGCCTCCAGATCGTCTGCTCCACCCTGAGCGAGATCCTGCCGGTGGTCGACAACTTCGATCGGGCCCGCCAGCAGCTCAATCCCCAGCACGAGGAGGCCCAGACGCTCCACCGCAGCTATCAGGGCCTCTACAAGCAGCTGGTGGAGGTGTTCAAGCAACTGGGGGTCTCGCCGATGCGAGCTGAGGGCGAGCCCTTCGACCCCAACTTGCATGAGGCCGTGCTGCGGGAGGAAAGCCACGCCCATCCCGAGGACATCGTGATCGAGGAGCTCCAGCGGGGTTACGTGCTCAACGACCGGGTCATTCGCCATGCCCTCGTCAAGGTTTCCATGGGCCCCGGCCCGGGCGGAGTGAATCCCGGCCCTGAAGCCGCCGCCACCGAGTCGGCCGGGGCCCAGCCCGCTGGCGAGGAGCAGGCCGGCTGATGGCCGACTACTACGAGCTGCTGGGGGTCAGCCGCGACGCCGACGCCGACACCCTCAAGCGTGCCTACCGGCGCCTTGCCCGTCAGTACCATCCCGACGTCAACAAGGATCCCGGCGCTGAGGACACGTTCAAGGAGATCGGTCGGGCCTATGAGGTGCTCAGCGATCCCCAGACCCGCGCCCGCTACGACCAGTTCGGCGAGGCAGGTCTCGGCGGTGGCGGCATGCCCGACATGGGCGACATGGGTGGATTTGCCGATCTGTTCGAAACCTTCTTCAGCGGCTTCGGTGGCGGCATGGGCGGGCCCGCCGGCCCAAGGCGGCGAGGGCCGCGACAGGGAGACGATCTCCGCCTCGATCTGAGCATCAGCTTCCAGGAGGCCATCGTCGGCCAGGAACGGGAGGTTCAGATCCGCCATCTGGAAACCTGCTCCACCTGCGACGGCTCGGGCGCCAAGGCCGGCAGCGGACCGGTGACCTGCACCACCTGCGGAGGTGTGGGTCAGGTACGTCGTGCCACCCGTACCCCCTTTGGAAGCTTCACCCAGGTGGCGCCCTGCCCCAGCTGTGAGGGGGCTGGTCAGGTGATCGCCGACCCCTGCAGCGCCTGCGGCGGTCAGGGACTGCAACAGGTGCGCAAGAAACTGCGCATCAACATCCCGGCCGGGGTGGATACCGGCACCCGGCTGCGGGTGGCCGGCGAGGGCAACGCCGGCCAGCGCGGCGGCCCGGCCGGCGATCTCTACGTGTTCCTCACGGTTCAGCCCCACCCGCAGTTGCGCCGCGAGGGCACCACCATCCACTCCGAGATCACGCTGAATTATCTGCAGGCGATCCTCGGCGACACGATCGAGGTCGACACCGTCGACGGTCAGCGCCAGCTGGAGATTCCCGCCGGCACCCAGCCCGGCGCGGTGCTCACGCTCCAGGGCATGGGTGTGCCCAGGCTCGGCAATCCGGTGGCCCGCGGCAATCACCAGTTCACGGTCAAGGTTCAGCTGCCTTCCAAGCTCAGCGCTGAGGAGCGCGAGCTGCTGGAGGGCCTGGCTGGTCACCACACCCGCCGAGGCCATAAGCATCACCACAAGAGCGGCCTGTTCGGTGGTCTGTTCGGGGGGCACTGATGCCTCGACCCCTGCAGCCCTCAGCGCGGCTCGACCTGCGGGGTACACCCTGCCCGCTCAACTACGTGCGCACCCGGCTGGCCCTGGAGACGCTGGAGCCGGGCGCCTCGCTCCAGGTGGACCTGGATGCCGGTGAACCGGAGCAGATGGTGAGTGAGGGCCTGCGGGGCGAGGGTCATGCCGTGAGCATCGAGCCCCACCCCCAGGCTCAGGCGGCCGTGAGGCTGCGGATCGTGCGCCGTGGCTGACGGCCGCACCGGCCTGGTGGTCGCCCTGCAGGCGAACTACTGCTGGGTCGAACTGGATGAGCCCGGGCCGGGCGACTGCCGGCGCCTGCTCTGTACCCGCCGCACCCGGCTGAGCAAGACGGGCCAGACCATCTGTGTCGGCGATCGGGTGCAGGTGGATGGGATCGACTGGGCCGCCGCCAGGGGAGCGGTCGCCCAGCGGCTGCCGCGCCACTCACTGCTGCAGCGCCCAGCCGTGGCCAACGTGTCGCGGGTGGTGGTGGTGGTGTCGCTGGCGGAGCCGCCCCTCGATCCCGATCAGCTCACCCGATTTCTGATCACTGCCGAAGCCACCGGCCAGCCCGTGCTGCTGGTGCTCTCCAAAGCCGATCGTCTGCCCCAGGAAATTGTGGCGCTCTGGTGCGGCCGGCTGCGCTGCTGGGGGTATGAGCCCCTGGTCACATCGGCTCAGCGCGGCCTGGGTCTGGAGCAGCTGCGCGCCGAGCTCGGGCGGCCTGGAATCGCAGTGCTCTGCGGACCCTCAGGCGTGGGCAAGAGCAGCCTGCTCAATGGACTGCGGCCGGATTTGCAGCTGCGGGTGGCTGCGGTGTCGGGCCGGCTGCAGCGCGGTCGCCACACCACCCGTCACGTGGAGTTGTTCGCCGTGGCCCCGGGTGCGCTGCTGGCCGATACGCCGGGCTTCAACCGCCCGCAGCTGCCGGGCGACCCGGCTGCCCTTGCGCTGCTGTTTCCCGAGCTGCGCCAGCGCCTCGGCGAGGCCCGCTGCCTCTATGCCGATTGCCTCCATCTGGGGGAACCCGGCTGCGCTGTGGGCAGCGACTGGGACCGCTACGGCCTCTACAGCCGCTGCTTGGCCGATCTTCAGGAGGAGCAGGCGGGCTTTCGGCGCACGGGCCCGGGAGCCATTGACGCCGGTCGTGACGATGAAGCGGGACTGCGCCGCCGCGGTGACCGTCTGGAGCCACGCCTGGCGCCGGCGTGGCGTCAGCCCTCCCGGCGCCGCCAGCGGCAGCGGCTCAGCTCCCCAGACCTGGCAGATTCAGACCACCCGTGAGTTCCTCCATGCGGGTCTTCATGGTGCCGGTGGAGAGTTCGTAAGCCGCCACCAGGGCTTCCAGCACCGCCGCCTCGCAGCGCTCGTGCCCCTCGGCGAGGAGCTCGGGCGCGAGCCGCACCCGCAGCGGCTGCTGGTTGCCCGAGAGCCAGATGCTGGCCCGGCCGTCGCCGCTGCGGCCCTCGAGCTCCATGGCGTCGAGCTCCTCCTGGAGTTTCTGGGCGTTCTGCTGCAGTTCCTGGGCCTTCTTGAAGGCCTCGGTGAGCTGACCGAAGTTGGGAAGTCCGAAGCCGGCCATGCCGTGGGGTTCGCTGGCAGCAGGTTAAAGGCCCAGGCGTTTCACCTCCGGCTGCAGGTGGACTCCATGGACTTCCTGCACCCGTTGCTGCACCCGCTGGATCAGGGTGTCGATGTCGGCAGCGGTCGCCCCGCCGACGTTAACGATGAAGTTGGCGTGCACGGCGGACACCTCGGNCCCCCCAATGCGAAGCCCCTTGAGCCCGAGTGCCTCGATCAGCTGCCCCGCCTTCTGTGGTTCGGGGTTGCGGAACACGCTGCCGCAACTGGGTTGCTGGTAGGGCTGGGTGCTCGTGCGGCTGTGCAGATTGGCGCTGGTGCGGGCGGCGACCGCTGCCGGATCGTGACCTGCTTCCAGCCTGAACCGGGCCGAGAGCACGATCAGCGGTTCGCTCTGCAGGCGGCTGTGGCGATAGGAGAAGTCCAGCTCCGCTGCCGTGAGCTCAAAGGGGGTCTCGGGCCGGTCCGGGTTGATCACGCGCACCGACTCCAGCCACTCGGCGGTGCAGCCTCCCTGGGCGCCGGCATTCATCACGACGGCGCCGCCCACGGTGCCGGGAATCCCGACGGACCACTCCAGGCCGTGCAGTCCGGCCCGTGCCGCCTTGCGGGCCAGGGTGGGGATCGGTTCTCCGGCCTGGGCTTCCACCCAGCCGCTGCTGGAATCGAGCTGGCTTCCCTGCAGGCGACGGTTGCACACGGTCAGACCGGGCAGGCCGGCATCGGCGATCAGCAGGTTCGAGCCGGCACCGATGCAGCGCAGCGCGATCCGGTGATGCCGGGCCCAGGCGATCAGGGCGACCAGCTCGCCCTGATCGGCGGGCTCGCCGAACCATTCGGCCGGTCCGCCCACCTTCCAGGTGGTGAAGTCCTGCAGGGGAACCGCCTGGCGCAGGCTGTCAGGCGCGGTGCAGGCGGTGGAGCTCATCGCCGTCAGGCGGCCAGGACCGACGCGATCGGCTCGACGGGCTCGCTGCGGCGGCTCAGCCGCTCCCAGAGGCTGTTCACATCCCCGGCCCCCATCGCCAGCACCAGATCCCCAGGGCGGGTCTGCTGGGCCACAAGGGACGCGAGTGCGTCGAGGCTGTCGGCCACAGCCACAGGCAGGCGGGGTGCCTGGCGCCGCAGCTGCTCGGCCAGGGCCTCGCTGTGGATGCCCTGGAGCGGCGCTTCACCGGCGGCGTAGAGCGGAGCGAGCAGCACCAGGTCGGCCTGGCTGAGGGCTTCGGCGAAGCCTTCCAGGAACTGGGCCGTGCGGCTGTACCGGTGTGGCTGGAACACCGCCACCAGCCGCTGTGGAGGCTCCGGCAGGGGGCTGCTGCCGCTGCGCACCATGAGCCTGGCCATGGCCACGGTGGCGGCCACCTCGCTGGGGTGGTGGGCGTAGTCATCGANCACTTGGCGGCCCTGCCAGCAGCCCCGGAAATCAAAGCGCCGGCCGGGTGTTCTGAGGGCTGCCACAGCCTGGCGCAGCTCGGCGAAGGACACCCCTTCCAGGCGACAGGCGGCCATCGCTGCGGCGGCATTGCTGAGGTTGTGGCGACCGGGAAGGGGCAGCTCGAAACTNCCCACCCGAACCCCGGCCTCATAGAAGTCGGCCAACGTGCCGTCACCCCGTTCCTGCAACGGGATCGCCGCGTAATCCGCGCCGGCGGGATCCTCGATCGACCACCAGTGGTCGGCGCTGAAATGCTCCCGCAGGGTCGGGCAGTCGCGATTGGCGAGCAGCTGCTGGGATCGGGCCGCGAAGCGCTGCAGCGTGGCGATCAGGGCTTCGAGGTTGGGGTAGTGGTCGGTGTGGTCGAGCTCGAGGTTGGTGATCACGCCGCGATGGGCCTCGAATTTCACCAGGGAGCCATCGGATTCATCGGCTTCGGCCACCAGCAGCCGCCCCGAACCATGGCGTCCGTTGCTCCCGAATGCCGGCACCACGCCACCGATCACGGCCGTGGGATCGTGGTTGGTGGCGGCCAGCAACGTGGCGATCAGGGTGCTGGTGGTGGTCTTGCCATGGCTGCCGGCCACGGCGATGGAGGGCTGGGCGTTGATCAGAGCGGCCAGCACGTCCGAGCGGTGGTGGATCTGCAGACCGGCACGGCGGGCCTCCTGCAGCTCCGCATTGGTCTCGGGCACGGCCGAGCTGATCACCACCTGGGGAGGCACGGATGTGCCGCTGCGGATCGCGGACACCGTGGCGGCGCTCTGCTCCCGGAACACCCGGACCCCGAGCCGGCGCAGGTTGTCGAGCACGGCAGTGTCGCGGGGGTCGGAACCGCTCACCGGATAGCCCCGCTCCGCCAGGATCCCGGCCAGGGCCGACATGCCGATACCGCCGACGCCGATGAAGTGGAGCGGTTGATGGCGATCCAGCAGGACGGGCAAGGCGGGTCTCCTCAGGCTGTGATCCACGACGAAATTAGGCTGGCAGCTGGCCTCGCGCCGTTACGAGTTGCTGCGCCCGAGGGCATGGTCGGACCTTCGCGCACGTGGGGCAAGGGGGGAGGCGCCGGCGATTTCTGTATGATTCGCGCCCAAATGCCCCTTGCAAGCGGGATTCCCCGCGTTTTGCCATGACCCTGCGCGTTGCGATCAACGGATTCGGCCGCATCGGTCGCAACTTCATGCGCTGCTGGCTGAGTCGGGGCGGCAACACCGGCATCGAGGTGGTGGGCATCAACGGCTCTGGTGACACCAACACGAACGCCCATCTGCTCAAGTACGACTCGATGCTGGGTCCTCTGCGCAATGCGGAGGTCACCACCACCGAGGACACGATCGTCATCAATGGCAGGACGATCAAGACCTTCTACGACCGCAATCCCGCCAACCTGCCCTGGAAGGAATGGGGTGTCGATCTGGTGATCGAGTCCACCGGCGTCTTCAACGACGACGTGGGCGCCAGCAAGCACTTCGAGGCCGGTGCCAGGAAGGTGATCCTCACCGCCCCTGGAAAGGGAGCCAAGGTGGGCACCTTCGTGGTGGGTGTGAATGCCGATCAGTACCGCCACGAGGACTGGGACATCCTCAGCAACGCCAGCTGCACCACCAACTGCATGGCGCCGATCGTGAAGACCATCGATCAGGCCTTCGGGATCGTGAAGGGCACCATGACCACCACCCACAGCTACACGGGTGACCAGCGCATCCTCGATGCCGCCCACCGCGATCTTCGGCGCGCCCGTGCTGCCGCCGTGAACATCGTGCCCACCAGCACTGGCGCTGCCAAGGCAGTCGCCCTGGTGTACCCCGAGGTGAAGGGCAAGCTCAGCGGGATCGCCCTGCGCGTTCCCACCCCCAACGTCTCGGTCTGCGACATGGTGTTCGAGACCGGCCGCGACACCTCTGCCGAGGAAGTGAACGCCGTGCTCAAGGCCGCTTCCGAGAACGGCATGAAGGGGATCATCAAGTACTGCGATCTGCCCCTGGTGTCGAGCGATCATGCCGGCACCGACGAGAGCACCATCGTGGACGCGGATCTCACCCTGGTGATGGGCGGCAACATGGTGAAGATCGTCTGCTGGTACGACAACGAGTGGGGCTACAGCCAGCGCGTGGTCGACCTGGCCGAGATCGTGGCCAAGAACTGGAAGTGAACCGAACCCTCAGCTGAGGAAGTGGCAGAAGCCCACTGCATCATCGGGAAAGGTCAGATCCGGGTCCTGCCAGCCGATCGATCCGGTGGGGTCGGTGGCGGTGAGTGTGCCGATCCTCTGGCTGCCGGGTAGCTGGGCCAGCAGGGCTTCTGCCCAGGCCGGTTCCAGGGCCAGCACCAACTCAAAATCCTCGCCGCCGCTCAGGCACCACTGCTCGGCCTGTGCCAGGTCGGCCATCGCGGGTTCGATGGGGAGGGCATCGTGATCGAGCAGGACCCTGCACCCACTGGTCGTGGCGATGCTCCTTGACGCAGCGGCCAGCCCATCGCTGCTGTCGGTCCCGGCGACACGCCANGGGCAGTGCAGCGGCCGGCTGGTATGAAGGGCCATCACGGCGTCGAAGCGTGGCCGTGGTTGGCGATGGGCCGTGATCGCCCGTTGCCGCAGGCTTTGCGGCAGGTTTCCAGCCAGCGAATCCGGCAATTCATCCTGCAGCAGCGCCAGTCCGAGGCGGCTGAGGCCATGGGGCCCGCTGCTCACCAGCCAGTCGCCCGGTCGCCCGTCGGCCCGATGGATCGCCGCCTCGGCGCCGCTGTCCTGCGGGTGAAGCCGGCCCAGGGCGGTCACCGCCAGCAGCCTCTGGGTGCCGCTGCTGCAATCGCCCCCCAGCAGCAAGCCTCCATGGCACTGCAGACAGGCCAGCAGTCCCTCATAGACCCCCTCCACCCAGGGCCAGGGCGTCGCCGGCGGAGCCACCAGGCCAACGGTGAGGCCCAGGGCGCCGCTGCATCCCATGGCAGCCAGGTCGGAGAGGTTGGCGGCGGCGGCGCGCCAGCCCACATGGATGGGGGCGGTGGTGGTCTCACTGAAGTGCACTCCCTCCACGAGCACGTCGGTGTTCACCACGAGGGTGCCTCCGCCCTGGCGCAGCAGGGCAGCATCGTCGCTGAACTGACCAGGCGGGGCGAAACGACCCAGCCGCTCGATCAGCCGCCATTCCCCGAGATCCCCCAGACGTTCGACCTGCGGCCCATCCAGCACCCTGCCNGGGGGGGGGCCGCCTTCAGCCATGGGGATGGTCAGCCATGGGATTGAAGGTTCTCTGCCCCGTCGATCAGCCTGATCTTCACGATCCGATCGTCAACTCCCAGCTCTCCGAGCACATCGAAGCCGTCCACCACGTAGCCGAAGGCGCTGTAGCGGCCATCAACGAGGTTGAGGCCGGCCGGTGTCAGTTCCGGTTCGTAGAGAAAGAAGAAGAACTGGGACGAGCCGTCATCAAGCCGCTCATCGGAGTGAGCCCAGCCCAGGGTTCCGAGGGTCGCGAAGGGCAACACCGCCTCAGCCTTGAACAGGCCCAGATCTTCGAAGGTCTGGTTGTAGAAGGGAGCGCTTTCGCCGGGGATGCGGATCTCCAGCGGCACGGTGCGCTCCTGTTTGGTGCGTGGATCGACGTAGCCCGAGGCCGGGCCCTCCGGATCACCGGTCTGCAGCACGTAGAAGTCTTCGGCACGGGTGAAGGGCAGCCCGTCATAGAAGCCCTTCTCCACCAGATCAATGAAGGCTCCGGCCGTCAGCGGCGCGTTGTAGCCATCCACCACCGCGGTCAGATCGCCTTTGCTGGTTTCGATCTCCACAGTGGCGCGACCCAGAAGCCGCGGCAGCGCATCGAACTGACTGGGAATGGCGTAGGGGAAGGGTCCCACCAGCAGGGCTTCGGCCTCGCCGATGCTGGCCAGGGCGTCGCGGCGGGCCGCAAGGAAGGCGTCCCGCTGTTCAGCTTCGGCGGCGGTGGCCAGGGCCTGAAGGTGTTCAGCCAGTTGATCGAGCAGTGTCTCGGCCTGGGGTCTGTCGCTGCTGCCGAACTGTTCGAGAATGGCGTTGTGGCGGGTGCCGAGGCGGGCCTGACTACGGCGAACCGTGTTGACCAGGGCGGCCCAGCGTTTGGCGCGCAGATCATCGCTGGTGGCCTCCAGACGATGCTGCAGGTCCTGCAGGTCAGGAGCCTCGACCGGCAGGGCATTGCGCAGGATGGCCGACGGATCCTTGACGGCGTTGCCCTGGGGCAGGGCGGCCTGCACCGGGGTCGGCAGCAGCAGGGCCAGGCTCAGCAGCGGCAGAATCGCCAGGCTGAGCAGAGCCCGACGGGCCTGGCAGGCCCACGCGCCGGCACTGGGGGCAGGCTGCTGTGCCATGGCTTCCGCGTGTCGCTGTCTGGACTTTGGCACAGCTCTCCGACTCCTGCCGGCCCGTTCTCGGGCCGGCTCCGGTAGCCAGCCGTACAATCCGGCCGATCCGATTCGCCGGAATGATCTCCAGCAACGATTTCCGTACCGGTACCTCGATCGAGCTGGATGGCCAGGTCTGGCGGGTCGTTGAATTTCTGCATGTGAAGCCCGGCAAGGGTTCCGCCTTCGTGCGCACCAAGCTCAAGGCGGTGCAGAGCGGCAACGTGGTGGAGAAGACCTTCCGCGCCGGCGAGATGGTGCCCCAGGCTGTGCTCGAGAAGAGCACCTTGCAGCACACCTACATGGATGGCGACGACTACGTGTTCATGGACATGGCCAGCTATGAGGAGACCCGGCTCACCGCCAAGCAGATCGGGGACAGTCGCAAGTACCTCAAGGAGGGCATGGAGGTGAACGTGGTGTCTTGGAACGGCAAGCCCCTGGAGGTGGAGCTGCCCAACTCCGTCGTGCTCGAGATCACCCAGACCGATCCGGGGGTGAAGGGTGACACCGCCACCGGCGGCACCAAGCCGGCGATCGTCGAGACGGGCGCCCAGGTCATGGTGCCCCTGTTCCTGTCGGTGGGCGAGAAGATCAAGATCGACACCCGCACCGATACTTACCTCGGCCGGGAGAACTGATCGCCATGCAGCTCGATCACGATCAGCTTCAGCGGTTGCTGGCCCTGCTGGCGGAGAGCGACATTCAGGAGCTCAAGCTTGAGGGTGACGACTTCCGTCTGGAGGTGCGTCGCAACCTGCCCGTCGCGGCCCCGGTGGCCGTGGTCCAGGCGCTGCCGTGGCCGCCGCTCCTCTGGCCTCCCCCGCGCCGGACCATCCTTGGGCACCGCGGCCTTCGGGCAAGTGGGATATGGATATCCTTGCGCGCGAAGATGCTGGGCTTGGATGCCATAGGCCGGGGGCCCGCGCCTGACGAACGAGAAGGCCGCCTGCACCGATTCCTGCATCACCTCGCCCAGCTTGCCGGTGGTCTTGATCGCGCCTTGCCGG
>NZ_LFEK01000100.1 GCF_001039265.1 Synechococcus sp. GFB01
GCCGCTACGGCCTGCTGCCGGTGCTCTGGTTGCTGGCCGGGATCGCCCTGGTGGCTGCCCTGGTCGAACAGCCCTGGCGCCGCTGCTAGCTTGCTGGATCTCAACCCTGTCGCGCCGCGGTGGCCCACATTGCCTGGCTGGGCAAGAAGTCTCCGTTCTGCGGCAATGTCACCTACGGACTGAGCACCACCGAGGCGCTGCGGCAGCGCGGCCACGGCATCAGCTTCATCCACTTCGACACGCCGGCCACCCACCTGGGGCGATCCAGTGGCTTGATGGCGACCGCCGACACCGCGGAAACCGATGCGATCAGCTCCCCGGCGCCCCCCGACGTGGCGCTGAGCTACCTGGTGAAATCGCAGGTGTACACGATTCCCTCGCCGGGAGCCCAGCGGGAGCTGCGGGAATCGCTGGAGCGGCTGCAGCCCGATCTGGTGCATGCCAGCCTCACCCTCTCGCCGCTCGACTTCCGGCTGCCGGATCTCTGCCAGCAGCTGGGACTGCCGCTGGTGGCCACCTTCCACCCGCCCTTCGATGCCGGCCTGCGCAACCTCACCGCCGGCACCCAGCAGCTCACCTACCAGCTCTATGCGCCGTCGCTGGCCCGCTACGACCGGGTGATCGTGTTCTCGGAGCTCCAGGCGGAGGTGCTGCAGCGGCTGGGGGTGCCCGCCGCCAGACTGGCCGTGATCCCCAACGGCGTCGACCCTCACACCTGGCGACCGGCCGGGCCGTCCCCTTCTCCCGAGCTGGCGGAGCTGCGCCGGCGCTTCGCCGGCCAGCGGGTGTTTCTCTACATGGGTCGGGTGGCCACCGAGAAGAACGTGGAGGCCCTCCTGCGGGCCTGGCGACTGGTCCGCCCACACGGCTGCGTGCTGGTGATCGTGGGTGATGGGCCGCTGCGCGGTCCCCTGCAGAGCGCCAACCAGGAAGCGGATGTGGTGTGGTGGGGGTACGAGCCGCGGCTGGAGATCCGGGTAGCCCTGCAGCAGCTCGCGGAGGTGTTCCTGCTGCCGTCGTTGGTGGAGGGGCTGTCGCTGTCGCTGCTGGAGGCGATGGCCAGCGGCACCGCCTGCGTGGCCACCGATGCCGGCGCCGACGGCGAAGTGCTCGATGGGGGGGCGGGCATCGTGATCAGCACCCAGGGGGTCACCACCCAGCTGCGCACCCTCCTGCCGGTGCTGCGCGATCAACCGGTGCTCACGGCCGAACTCGGCCGCCGGGCCCGCCAGCGGGCCGTGGAGCGCTACAGCCTCAGCGGCAACATCGACGNCCTCGAGCGGCTCTATGCCGGGCTGCTGCCGAGTCGCAGCCTGGNCGCCTGAGCCCCGGCCCGCCCAAGCGCCAGGGCCACGGAAGCACCACGGGTGGTGTCCTGTCAAAACAACTACGGCTCATCTGGTGTTTCCTCGCTACGCTCGCGCCGATCGCCAGCCCGGCCGATCACCACGCCCAGCATGACTCAGCGGCATGAACACCCTCGTGAAATCCCTGACCAGCAGCCTGATCCTGGAGCCGGAGGAGGAACAGCCGGCCGCCCCTCCCACCGTGTACACCACCGCGATCTGCACCGATGCCGATCTGGTGACCTGCCTCAGCGGCATCGCTCAGATCACCANGGGGCTGGGCTTCACCGCGCACCCCGAGACCCTCTACCGGCAGGACGGCAGGAGCGCGATGTACCACGTGGATCACCACAGTGCCGGCGTGGCCCTGGCCGTGGACTGCAACCCGGAGCGGCGCACCGTGTCGATGGCGGTCACCGGCTTCGATGACGAAGCCACCCACGCGGCCTTCCGCGATCTGGAGCGGGCCCTGTTCGGCGACTGCTGAAGGGGCAACCCCGCCCCGCAAGCCGAATCAACGATAGGCATTGATGCCGACGGATCGATCGGCGGCACGAGCCACACTGAAATCAGTCGCACGCTCTCCGATGGGTCTCGATCTGCTCCTGGCGACGTTCCTGCCTGCCCTGCTCCTGGCCGGCTCACTGCTGTTCCACGTGGCACGCGAAGAGGCCGAGCGACCCGGAACCTGAGGCGCTGCCCCCCGAAGTGGGGGCTGCTCAAGAGGGTCTGCACAGGAGGATCCGCAGAACGAGGATCCGCAGAACGGCGGCTGAACGGAGAGGGTGTCAGTCCGTATAGACGCCAAACAAGTCCCGTACAATCCAACCAAGACCAGAGACCATTGCTTCCCACAACACATCCCACAACACACGATCAGGACTACATGGGACGCAACAGGACAGAAGCAGGGTGCGCCTAAAGAGGCTGAGGGGGATCGTGGGTCTAACCACGGGACTCCTAGGGAATCTCTGGGTAAACGGGGCTTGAGCGGCGCTGGGCACAGCAACGCTGCTTTGACGGTGATTCGTCTTTGAGGCGATCTCGTGGTTAGGAGGCTGCTGAAAAACTGGTCCAGCCGCGGGAGAATGGCCCAACGGCACTGAGCGGATGCGCGGCCAGCAGGAACGCACCGGTCCTCTGTTCTCCTACGTCTCCACAGAAGAGCGGATCCCCAAGGCCCATCCCCTGCGGCAGGTGCGGCGGCTGGCCGATCAAGCCCTGGATCGCCTCAACCCCACCTTCTGCAGGCTCTACCCCGAGGGTGGGCGCCCCTCGATCCCGCCGGAGCAGCTGCTGCTGGCCCTGTTGCTGCAGGCGATCTACGGCATCCGCTCGGAGCGGATGCTGATCGAGCAACTGGACTACAACCTGCTGTTTCGCTGGTTTGTCGGCCTCAACCCGGACGATCCCGTCTGGCATCCCACCACATTCACCAAGAACCGCGACCGGCTGCTCAACGAGGAGCTGATGGCGATGTTCCTGGAGCTGCTGCTGGCCTCGCCGGAGGTCAAGCCGCTGCTGAGCTCCGAGCACTTCTCGGTGGATGGCACCCTGCTGCGGGCCTGGGCCTCGCACAGCTCGCTGGAGCGGATCGACGGAGGCGATGACGATCCGCCACCGCCCAGTGGCGGCAATGGGTTTGGCTCAGGCTCCGCCAAGGGGAAGAAGCGGGCCAAAGGAGATTTCCGCGGTCTGCTGCTCTCCAACCAGACCCACCGCTCCCGCAGTGACGGCGAAGCCCGGCTGTTCCGCAAGTCCAATGGCACTGGGGCGTTCCTCAGCTACCTGGGCCATTGCCTCATGGAGAACCGCCATGGCCTGGTGGTGGCCAGCGAGGTGACCCCAGCCGATGGCTACGGCGAGCGTTCGGCAGCGGTGCGGATGGCGAGTTCGCTCCCCGGCGCTCACCAAAAGACACTGGGAGCCGACAAGGGCTACGACACCAGGGATTTTGTCGCCGACGTCCGCTTTGCCGGCATCACGCCGCATGTGGCGCAGAACATTCAGGCGCGTCGCCGCTCCGCCATCGACGGGCGAACCGTTCGGCATCAGGGCTACGGCAAGTCGATCAACGCAAGGAAGCGGATCGAGCAGGTGTTTGGCTGGATCAAACAGGCCGCGGGGCTGCGGCAGCTCAAGGCCCGAGGTCGATCCCGGGTCGGAGCGGTGTTCCGGTTGCATGTGGTGGCCTACAACCTGATCCGTCTGGCCAACCTGCTCAGCCCGAGGGGGGCGCTGGCATGAAACGGGCAAAGCAAGGCGAGAAGGGCAGATCAGGCGCCCGGACCCCCGTGCAGAGGTCCGGAGACCCCGCCCGCTTTGCAGGACAACGCTGCCGATTGGCGCAGCCGACGGGCCGGTCAGAACAAGTCGGAGTGGCGAGACTCGGATTGGCGGGTATTTCAGCAGCCTCTTAGGCGATCACTCAATCCCATTCGAAGCGGTCGAGGCCATCTGCCGCCTGCGAGATCCGGATCTGCTCGAACTCGGCTGGCAGCGCCTTCGCGAATGTCCGCCGCAGCCGTGGCTGTGGTATGGCCGCCTCTGGTTGTGGCGCAGTGCCGGAGAGCGATGGAACTGGGATCCCTGGGCCGATTCGTCCGCCCGAGAGATCCTTCCCCAGCTGCCCCTGGAGGGCTTGCGACGTCTCGCCGCCGCCGCGTCAGAGAGTTGCCTTGCCCCGCCCTCCGAGTGGCAGCGCGACCTGCAGTCCTGCCTGCAGGCCAGCGTACAGCCTGACACCTTTGCGGTCGCCTTGGCGGCAGGCGTGTATGCCGCGCTCAGGCCGAGCCTCCGCCGCCCCTGGCACAGCTGGGATTCGCCCGAAGCCGCCGATCCGGAAGCCCTCGACGGCCTAGCTCAGCCACTCTGCGTGAAGCCCACGCCAGGC
>NZ_LFEK01000101.1 GCF_001039265.1 Synechococcus sp. GFB01
GACCAGGGCCTTCTTGCCGCGCAGATCGAGGAGCATGGGAGGGTGGTGAGGGGCGGGAGACCGGCGGAGGAAACCGATGCGGACGCCTGATTCTCCCCCACACGCCACAGCGACCCCTCAGCCGGCTGCTGCCGGAGGGCGTGCCGCTGCTGCTCGCCAACAGCTCGCCGGTGCGCGACTGGGAGAGTTTCGCGGTGGCCGACGGTCCGCCGCGGCCCGTCTACGGCTTCCGCGGCGCCTCCGGCATCGACGGCACCCTCTCCCAGGCCTTCGGGATCGCCGCGGCCACCGGAGCGGCGGTGCTGCTCAGCGGCGATCTGGCCCTGCTGCATGACAGCAACGGCTGGCTGTGGGCTCACCAGAGGCACGGCCGCCTCACCGTGGTGCTGCTCGACAACGGCGGTGGCGGCATCTTCGAGCAGCTGCCGATCCGCTGCGATCCCGATGCGGAGCTCGATTTCGAACGGCTGTTCGCCATGGGGCAGCCGCTCGACCAGAGCCGGCTGGCGGCGGCCCACGGTGTTCCCTCCCGCCAGCTCGCCAGCGCCGCCGACCTGCCGGATGCTCTCGCCTGGTCGCTGGAGCAGCCCCTGGCGCTGCTGCGGCTGCACACCGACCGCCGCGCCGATGCGGACCTGCGCCAGGGGCTGCGCAGAATGGCGGCCAGCACCCCAGCGCCCGGATGACCGAGGCCTCACCGCAGTGGCAGCTCGCCGGCCACTACGACGACATCCGCTATGAGCTCAGCGGCGACGGGCTGGCGCGGATCACCATCAACCGGCCGCACAAGCGCAACGCCTTCACGCCCCACACGGTGATGGAGCTCTGCGACGCCTTCGCCCGGGTGCGTGAGAACCCGGCCGTGGGGGTGGTGCTGTTCACCGGGGCGGGGCCTGCGGCCGACGGGGGCTGGGCCTTCTGCGCCGGTGGGGATCAAAGTGTGCGCGGCAACGGCGGCTACATGGATGCGGCCGGCCTGCCGCGCCTCAACGTGCTCGACCTGCAGCGTCTGATCCGCAGCCTGCCGAAGGTGGTGATCGCCCTGGTGGCCGGCTACGCGATCGGCGGCGGCCAGGTGCTCCATCTGCTCTGCGATCTCAGCATCGCCGCCGACAACGCCGTGTTCGGCCAGACCGGTCCGCGGGTGGGCAGCTTCGACGGCGGCTTCGGCGCCGGCTACCTGGCGCGGGTCGTGGGTCAGCGCAAGGCCCGCGAGATCTGGTTCCTCTGCCGCCGCTACGGGGCCGCCGAGGCCCTGGCGATGGGCCTGGTGAATGCGGTGGTGCCGCTCGAGCAGCTGCAGGCCGAGGGCGTTCGCTGGGGCCGGGAGGTGCTGCAGCACAGCCCCACGGCGATCCGCTGCCTCAAGGCTGCATTCAATGCCGAGACCGACGGCCTGGCCGGCATTCAGGAGCTGGCTGGACAGGCCACGCATCTTTTCTACCGCACCGCCGAGGGCCAGGAGGGGCGCGATGCCTTCCTGGAGAAGCGCTCCCCTGATTTCTCGGGCGAACCCTGGCTACCTTGAGAATGATGCCTCACTACGCTATTTAATATTCAACAGCCGCTAGGTTTGCAGGCCGAGAGTGTTGCCAAGACGTTTCGCAGCCCTTCTTCCGCTGATGCTGGGGTTGCCGCTTCGGCCACCCTCAGACCTACCGTTGGCTCCGGCCATGGGCTTCACGGCCCCGGTCCCCGAGGCAGCCCGTCCCGCAACCATCCACTCCACCGCTACCCAGCGGCGGATCATCCTCGACCGGCGCAACCGCCGCCTGCTGGTGCTCGACGGTGAGCGGGAACTCCGCCGTTTCCCGGTTGCGGTGGGTCGTCCCGGCTGGGAGACCCCGGTGGGCCAGTTCGAGGTGATCCAGCTGGCCGCCAACCCGGTCTGGGAGCATCCCGCCACGGGCGTGCGTGTTCCGCCCGGTCCATCCAACCCACTCGGATCCCGCTGGATCGGCTTCTACCGCGACTGCAGGGGGCGTTCCGGCTTCAACGGCCGCGATCACCTGGTGGTGCAGGGCTGTGTCACGGCAGGGTTCCATGGCACACCCCAGCGAGATTCGATCGGCCGGGCGGTGAGTCATGGCTGCGTGCGCCTGTTCGACGAGGACGTGCGCGAGCTCTTCGAGCTGGTGCAGCTCGGCACACCGGTCACCGTGCTGCCCTGAAGGCGGCCCGTAGAGTGCCCCGCAATCGCGGCACGGCCGATGCGCATCCTGTTCGCAGCCGCTGAATGCGCCCCCCTGGTGAAGGTTGGGGGCATGGGCGATGTGGTGGGTTCGCTGCCCCCTGCCCTGGCGGCCCTCGGCCACGACGTTCGCATCATCATGCCGGGCTATGGCCGGCTCTGGAGCCGTCTCACGATTCCCAGCGAGCCGGTGTGGCGCGGCCACACGATGGGCAACGAGTTCGCCGTCTTCGAAGCCCGCCATCCCGGCTCCGACCTGCCGCTCTATCTGGTGGGTCATCCGGTGTTCGACGGCGAGCGCATCTACGGCGGCGAGGATGAGGACTGGCGCTTCACGTTCTTCGCCAGTGCCACGGCCGAATTCGCCTGGAATCACTGGAAGCCCCAGGTGCTCCATTGCCACGACTGGCATACCGGCATGATCCCGGTGTGGATGCACCAGGACCCCGAGATCAGCACCGTCTTCACCATCCACAACCTGAAGTACCAGGGGCCCTGGCGCTGGAAGCTCGACCGCATGACCTGGTGCCCCTGGTACATGCAGGGGGACCACACGATGGCGGCGGCCCTGCTCTATGCCGATCGGGTCAATGCGGTGTCGCCCACCTATGCCCAGGAGATCCGCACCTCCGAATACGGGGAAAAGCTCGAGGGCCTGCTCAATTACATCAGCGGCAAGCTGCGCGGCATCCTCAACGGCATCGATACCGAGGCCTGGAATCCGGCCACGGATCCGTCCCTGGCCGCCACGTTCGATGCCGAGAGCCTGGAGCGCCGGGCGATCAACAAGCAGGTTCTGCAGGAGCGCTTCGGCCTCGCGGTCAGCCCCCGCTCCTACCTGATGGGCCTGGTGAGCCGGCTGGTGGATCAGAAGGGTGTCGATCTGCTGCTCCAGGTGGCCGACCGGGTGCTGGCCTACACCGACAGCCAGATCGTGGTGCTCGGCACCGGCGATCGCCATCTCGAATCGGGGCTCTGGCAGATGGCGGCGCGGCACCCCGGCCGCTTCGCGGTGTTCCTCACCTACGACGATGCCCTCTCCCGTCTGATCTACGCCGGCAGCGATGCCTTCCTGATGCCGAGCCGCTTCGAGCCCTGCGGCATCAGCCAGATGCTGGCCATGCGCTACGGCTCGATCCCCGTGGTGCGCCGTGTCGGCGGTCTGGTCGACACGGTGCCACCCAACGATCCCGCCGCTGATCAGGGCAGGGGCAGCGGCACCGGCTACGGCTTCGATCGCTTCGAGCCGATCGACTTCTACACGTCGATCGTGCGCTCCTGGGAGGCCTACCGCCATCCAGCCGCCTGGGCCCAGCTGCAGCGCCGGGCCATGGGCTGCGATTTCAGCTGGGCCCGCTCCGCGCTGGAGTACGACGCCATGTACCGGGAAGTCTGCGGCGTGAAGGAACCGACCCCCGTGGCGGAGGAGGTGGAGCGCTTCTCCCAGGGCCAGGATGCCGATCCCAGTCGCCGCGGCCTGGCGGCGCTGCTGCGGCGCCGCTGAGCCCTGCCGGTGACCACCGGTTCCGACACTGGCCCCGCCTCCGGCGGCCGCGGAGCCGGCAGTGATCTGCCGGCTCCCTACGAAGACCCCTGGGCTCTGCTCCGCCGCGACCTGATCGCCGTGCTGGCCAGCCTGCGGCTGCGGCTGTGGGAACTCTGGCGGCGCAACCGCGAGGGCGACCTCTCGGTGCCGGGCTTCTGGCCGCTCGGGTTGGCGGGCTGGTTCTGGCCCTGCTGCTGCTCGCCGGCCTGGCGCTGGCGGTGCTGCTCCCCCTGGCCGGCCTGCGCTGGCTGGCGACTGATGCCGGTCCGGCGATGGCCCCTCCAGCCCCTCAGGTGGCTGAGCG
>NZ_LFEK01000102.1 GCF_001039265.1 Synechococcus sp. GFB01
CGTCGAACTGGATCTGACGATATTCCACCGTGATCCCGTTGTTGAGAGCGTTGAAGTCCTTGATCAGGTTCGGAGCCGGCTGGATGTCGCGGTCGAGCGACCAGACGGTGATCTTCACGTCTTCTGCCTGGGCGGAAAGCGTGAACAGGGAGWCCCTTTCTCAGTGCTCTGAGGAGGGCAAGCGGAGTTTTTGTTGCTGATGCCCGAGAGCAGCCCGGGTGCTCAGCGCAGCCGCAGTCCCATGGCCCTGATGCCACCGGGGTCGAGCACGAAGCCATGTCGCTCCAGGGCCCGCAGAGCCTCCGGGGGTGCCGAGAGGGAGATGCTGCAGCCTGCCAGTTCGCGTCGCAGCCGCTGCAGGGAGCCGTGCACCAGAGCCTGCAGGATCGCACCCCGGCCCGGATCCGCCGGATTGCTGAGCAGATCCCAGAGGTTGGCGTTGAGAGCCAGATCGCTGGTGGCGCGCACGAACCCCAGCAGCTCGCCGCCTGCCCCCGTGACGGCCAGGTGCCAGAGGCTGCGCTCCAGGAGCCGTTGCCAGCGCTCCTGCGGGCGAGGGGCCTCGCCGGCCAGCTGAAGCAGCCGGTTGAGGCCGTCGCAGTCTGGCCAGGAATTCTGCAGCAGCTGGCAGCCCTCCGGCAGGCGAGGGGCCGGCGGCTGGCTGCGGAAGGGGAGCAACAGGGATTCCAGGATCGTCAGCCGGTGTTGCGCATCCCGGCGGCGATGCCGTTGATGGTGAGCAGGGCCCCGCGCAGCAGTTCGCTGCGGCTGTAGGTGCGGCCATCGCCGTCCGGCGCGGCGGCTTCGCTCATCGGTGGCTGGCGGTTCTGGTCGCGCAGTCGGCGCAGCAGGGCCACCTGAAGGAATCCCAGCGGCACGATCGTGCGGTTGCGCAGATCCACGGAGAGCTGCAGGGCGGGGTCGCCATCCAGCAGCCGCTGGTGGCCGGTGATCCTCAGCACCAGCGCCCGGGTGAGGCTGAACTCGCTGGCGATGGTCTCGAAGATCCCCTCGAAGGCCGGCCTCGACTCCGGTCTGCTGAGGGCCTGCACGTAGTGATGGGCCAGTTCGATGTCGACCTTGGAGAGCGTCATCTCCACCTTCGAGATCAGCATGCGGAAGAAGGGCCAGCGCTGATAGAGCAGCTGGAGCAGTTCCATCTGGCCGGGATCGCGGTCGAGTTCCTCCTGCAGCGCCGCCCCCACCCCGAACCAGCTGGGCAGCAGAAAACGGCTCTGGGTCCAGCCGAAGACCCAGGGAATCGCCCGCAGGCTGGAGAGATCCCGTGCGCCGCTCTTGCGCCGGGCCGGCCGGCTCGAGATCTGCAGCTTGCTGATCTCCTCGATCGGCGTGCACTGCTGGAAGAACTCCACCAGGTCGGGGTTGTCGTGCACCAGTGCCCGGTAGAAGTCGCGCGAGCGCGCGGCCAGGCGCTCCATCAGGGCATTCCAGCTGGGGGTGTTATCGAGGGGGGTGCTCACCAGGCTGTTCTGGATCACCGCGGTGGTGACCGTCTCCAGGTTGTAGAGGGCCAGCTCGGGAAGGGCGTATTTCGAGGCCAGCACCTCGCCCTGCTCGGTGATCTTGATGCGGCCGTTGAGCGTGCCGCTGGGTTGGGCCAGGATCGCCTGGTAGGCCGGCCCACCGCCGCGACCGACCGAGCCGCCGCGGCCGTGGAAGATCCTCAGGGCCACGCCGTGGCGGCTGGCCAGCTGCTGCAGGGCGATCTGGGCCTTGTGGATCTCCCAGTTGCTGGAGAGGAAGCCGGAGTCCTTGTTGCTGTCGGAGTAGCCGAGCATCACCTCCTGAAGCGGCTGATCGCCGTCGCCGCCGGCCAGCAGCCTGCGGTAGCAGGGCTGGCTGAACAGCGCCTCCATCACGGCCGGGGCCCCTGCAGGTCCTCCACCGTCTCGAACAGCGGCACCACCAGCAGGGAGGAGCGCTCAGCCACCGGATCCACCACGCCGGCCTCCTTGGCCAGCAGCAGCACCTCCAGCAGGTCCGACACCGTGTGGCTCATCGAGATCACGTAGGTGCGGCAGATGCGGGTGCCGAATTCCAGCTGCAGCCGCTGCAGCATGCGGAACACGGCGAAGGTCTCCGCCGTGGGAGGACTCCACCGGGCCGCGGCGGGCACAAGAGGGCGGCGGGTCTGCAGCTCGGCCAGCAGCCAGGCCACCTTCTCGTCCTCCGCCATGTCGCCGTAGGGAACCGGCAGCCGCAGGTAGCGGGTCAGTTCGTCGAGGGCATCGCTGTGGCGGGTGCTCTCCTGGCGGATGTCCAGGCTGGCCAGGCAGAAGGCGAAGATCTGGGCCTGGCTGATCAGATGCTGCAGCGCCTCACAGGTCAGGCCGGTGCTCGCCAGGCTCTGCTGCACGAGCTCCAGGTCGCTGCGGAAGTCATCCACCGTGGCGTAATGGAGATCAGCACCGCCGCCCATGGCCAGACCGCCGCCGCTGCTGCCCCGGGCACGGCGCTGGCTTCACAGGGCATCTCCCAGCCGGCTTGGGCCAGTTGCTGATTGCGCTGGTGGGTGAGCTCCAGGCGCTCGAGCACATAGCTGAGCTTGAGCCGGTAGGGCTCGAGTCGGTAGCGGGCTGCCCGTTCCTCGTAGATCTCGGGGAAGCGCAGCCGGTCCATCTCCAGGGATTCGAGCAAGGCCGCACTCACCTGGCTCCACTGCATCGAGATGCTGAGCTGGTCGCGCAGCTCGGCCACCGCCTTGATGTAGCGCTCCAGCATCAGCTGCCGCTGATAGCAGGCCGTGCGCCAGGTGATCTCCGGAGTCACCGAAGGGTTGCCATCCCGGTCGGAGCCCACCCAGGAGCCGAAGCTGCAGAAGGCGTCGCGAGGCGGCTCCACATCGGGATAGCTTTCGGTCAGGGCGGTGCGGATGCGCTTGCGGAGCAGCGGCATCGCCTCGAACAGCACCTGATGGAAATAGTGGAGGGCGTAATCCACCTCATCCAGCACGGTGGGTTTGAACTGATGCAGTTCATCGGTGCGCCACCACAGGCGGATCTCCTCCTCGAGCTGCTGGCGCAGGCTGCGCAGCTCCAGGGAGTTCAGGCTGGTGTCCTGTTGCAGCTGCTGGATCAGGGTGGCCACGCGGCGCTGCTTGTGCCGCACGGTGTGCCGCACGATCTCGGTGGGATGAGCCGTGAACACCAGCCGCAGGTCGAGATCGCGCAACAGCGTTTCCAGCTGCGCCGGGGGCACATTCAGAGCCCGCAGCCGCTTGAAGAGCTGGCGGAAGGTGGCCGGATCGCTCTGGCTGGCCAGGGCCGGCAGGAACGGGTCGCTGGGGGCGGCCTCAGGATGGGTGTGCAGGCTGTGGAGATAGCTGTCCTCCTCGATGTGCTGCTCGAGGATGTTGACCAGCTGGAAATAGAGGGAGAAGGCCCGTGCCGCGGCGATCGCCTCGGCCAGGTCCATGGTGCGGATCAGCTCCACGATCGCGGCGGCTGTGTCGCGGCTGTCCTCGCCACTGGCGCTGAGCTGCTTGAGCTGCAGGAGCCGCTCGGCCTGCTCCGGCGGACATTCGCTGCGCAGCACCGTCTGCCACAGGTCCTCCACCAGTTCCATCCGCTCCGCAAGAAGGCGGGACACCCGGGGCGAGGGTTCGCCGGTCGGGACCAGCGCGGTCGGCAGGGAAGCGGGGTCGGCGGCTTGCATGATGCCGATCATCCCAAAAGGCAGGCACGCCCGTCTGTGACCAGCTTGGCCAGCTGCGCTTCCCGCTTCGCCAGGGCGGCCGCATCGCTGGCCACGATCGCGCCCACGGCTTCACCGGCCCGATGGCGACGCAGCCAGTCGATCGCCTGATTGCCGTGCTCCAGCACGGATTCCAGTTCGACCAGCAGCTGGGTCAGCCCCAGCTCGGCCGCCAGCGGGGCCATGGTCTCCAGATTGGAGCGCAGCCACTGCCGTGCCTGGATCGGGCTGCCGTCACTCCAGTGCTGCAGGGTTGCGTCCAGGCTGGAGCGGGCGGCGGTCCGGTCGTTGGCATCGG
>NZ_LFEK01000103.1 GCF_001039265.1 Synechococcus sp. GFB01
GCCCGGCCGGCTGCATGACCACACCGACCGAAACCGACACATTGGTCATGAACATCATGGGCCGCCAGCCAATGTCATGCACGCGGCGAATGGCCTGGGCGGCGAAGCGCGGCACCACGCCGCAAATCAGCACATCCGCGCCGGCGGCCTGAAGCTGCACGATTTGGCTATCAATGGTGGGATCGGTCGCTTCATTGGTCGATCGGCGCAGCCTGGCCCCTGCCGCCGGAGCGGTTGCATGATTCCGACCGGCCCTAGCCTGCGCTATCAAGACGCAATGCTGCAGGCGGAGCCGATGTCGGGAATCATGCCGCCGTCCAGGCGCGATCCCATCCCCGCTCATCGTCTGGCGGTCGGCTTTCTGGCAACAGCCGTGCTGCTCGGGGCGTCGGCTGGCATGGCCGATGACAGCGGCCATCTGCAACGGTTGCTGGAGAAGCGGAACTGCCCTGGTTGCCGGCTGGCGGATGCCGATCTGGTCTACGCCGACCTCCGCGATGCCCAGCTGGCGCAGGCCCAGCTGCAACGCGCCAACCTCGGCCGCGCCCAACTGGATGGCGCCAATCTGCGGGGTGCCGACCTGAGCTTCAGCTCCCTGCTTGGGGCTTCGCTGCGGGGTGCCGACCTGCGCGGCGCCCGCCTCGAGGGTACCGACCTCCGCGAGGCCGATCTCAGCGGTGCTCTGCTCGACCCCGATGCCCTCATGCGCAGTCACTGGAAGGGTGCCCTTGGTGTTCCGGTGGAGTCGAGCAGCTACGCGAGCATCCACAACGCCGGTGTTGAGGCCGCTCTGGAGGGTCGTTTGCCCCAGGCGGAGGAAGCGTTCAGCAAGGCCCTGCTCAGGCAACCGGATGCCGCGATCACCTGGGTGGCCCGTGGTCTGGTGCGGATCGAGCAGGGCAACCGCGATGGCGGCCGAAAGGATCTCAACTACGCCGCCAGCCTCTACGAGCGTCAGGGAAGTTCCGATGTGGCCGCGGAACTCAGGCAGGGTGCCGAACAGCTGGCCCGGGATCCCGATGCAGGGATCGAAGCCAAGGGCGGCAATGGCATGGGCTCAGCGATGCTTCAGGGTGCTTCCGGTCTGGTGCAGGCCTTGGCTCCTCTGGCACAACTGGCCTCACGTTTCTTCGTGCCGGTGCCGTTCTGAAAGGCTGCCGTTCAGCGCCGATCTCGTTGTCCGGCGATGGGTGTCGGCCGTTGACTCCCCTTATGCCGCCTTCTGGTGCGAACGGATGGGAGCAGACTGGCGGATCGTTCTGGTGACCGCATGGCCCGGATCGGGAGCGGCATGACGCTCAGCAGTGGTGCTGTGATCGGGTGATCCCTTGTGGCCGCGCTCAAGATGTCCGCGGTCGCTGCGACGGGGGAGGATCACCAGCCGGGTGAGGCCATTGAGGCCATGGGTGAGCAGATTCCAGAGGAATTCCAGCTGGGGAACGAGTTTCGTGCCGATCCTCACCGAGCCGCTGACCACAGCCAGCACCGCGATCACGGCGACCACGGCGAGAGCCGCAAAACCCAGCATCTGCACCAGCCCGAGCAGAAGCTGGCCGATTCCCATCACCACACCCTTGACGCCACTGATCACGTTGAAGATCGCCTGGCTGGCCACCAGGACGCTGTCGAGCTGCACCGTGTGGGTCAGGGCGAAGAGACCACCCAGGGCCAGGCCGCCACTGACCATGAGCAGAATCCCCCTGGCCAGACTGCGCGCATCAGGCTGCTGGCTCGATCGGATAACGGCTGGAGCACTCCGGGTGGATCGTGTCATGGCGAAGAGTCAGATTCCCGGCTTACGCCTGAAGCAATGGTGAGAATGGTGGCGATCGTCGACCAGTGCCCCGGGACGGTTGCGCAAGTGGCTGTTCCTTCCGGCCCGCGGCTGGACTGCCGGTGGTTGTGACCAATCCCCTGCTGGGGCTGCCGTTCGAGCCTGCATCGAGCCGCTGGGTCCCGACTCCATACAGATGTGGTGCCGGCGGCGCTCTGGCGGCGCGCCCGACCGCTGCGGGATCGCTGGATGGGCCGACCTGAAGGCGGCGCCGCTGTCGCGGGGTGGCAGCCGCGCTGGAACCTGCCCGAAGTGCCGATCGCACCGGAGTGGGAGAACCTTCGGATTGGCTGGCAGGCGTGATGGAGTCCTGACCAGCGTGGTGATCGCTACAGCCAGGCCGGGCGGGTCCCGATACAAACGCAGCACGATCGTTATCCGTGGAGCCATGACGTCTGATCAAGCGGCCCAGCTGATCGATGACACCCTGGATCTGGTGCACCGGCGTCTTCAGGATCTCCAGGGCCAGGCCCTGGGAGCCGAGCAGCGGGCCCTGGCTGCTGAATTCCGTGAATGGCGCCATCCGGAGGGAGGCCATATCGACCTGATGGTGTTTCCCGGGCTCGCCAACTCCTGATCACAGCTGGGTCGGCCAGGAGCGCTCCTGCTTCAGCCAGAGCCAGAACAGCCAGCCGAATGCGGTGGCGCAGGCCAGTCCCACCACGGCCGAGCCGAGCAGCAGCCGGCTGGCCACCTGGCCGCCCAGTTGCCAGATCACCCGGTGGGTGTGGATGGCCCCTCCCGGCCACGGCTCGGCGCTGCCGAGGAGCCAGCAGCCCAGCTGGTCGTTGAACCAGTAGAGCGGCACATAGGTGAGCGGATTGCTGATCCAGGTGCCGGCGGCCGCCAACAGATGGTTGCCCCGCAGCACACTGGCCAGGGCCACGCCCAGAAGGGTCTGCAGACCGAAGAAGGGAAAGCAGCCGCAGAAGATCCCCGCTGCCAGCCCCCGTGCCCGCTGGCCATGGCTTCCCTCCTGCCGCCAGAGCCAGACCAGCCAGCGCTGCAGGCGCCTGCCGAGGCTGAGGGCTGAACGCTGGAATGGAGGCATGAAGGCCAGCGAAACGGGGTCCAACGACACGATTGCCGCCGTCGCCACGGCGGTGGCTCCGGGCGAGGGCAGTGTGGCGATCGTACGAATCTCCGGCCCGCAGGCGGAGCCGATCGGCAGGCGCTTGTTCGTGCCCCCGGGCGATCAGACCTGGGAGAGCCATCGGGTGCTCTACGGCCACGTGGTGGATCCGGCCAGCGGCGAGCGGGTGGATGAGGCCCTGCTGCTGCTGATGCGGGCACCCCGCAGCTTCACCCGCGAAACCGTGGTGGAGCTCCACTGCCACGGGGGCCTGGTGGCGGTGCAGCGGGTGCTGGAGCTGGTGCTGGCGGCCGGTGCCCGCCGGGCCCAGCCAGGCGAGTTCAGCCAGCGGGCCTTCCTCAATGGCCGCCTCGATCTCACCCGCGCCGAGGCGATCGGCGAGATGATCACGGCCCGATCCCGCCGCGCCGCCCAGCTGGCCATGGCCGGCATCGATGGCGGCCTGCAACGTCGTCTCACCGCCCTGCGCGGTCGGCTGCTCGACCAGCTGGCCGAGTTGGAGGCGCGGGTGGATTTCGAGGAGGACCTGCCGCCGCTGGATGGCGCGGCGGTGGCGGCGGAGCTGGCGACGGTGCGCGGTGAGCTGGAGCGCCTCGTGGCCGAGGCACGTCAGGGGGAGCTGCTGCGCCAGGGGCTCCGGGTGGCGATCGTGGGTCGTCCCAACGTGGGCAAATCGAGCCTGCTCAACCTGCTCAGTCGGCGTGAGCGGGCGATCGTGACCGACCTGCCCGGCACCACCCGCGACCTGCTGGAGAGTGAGCTGGTGCTCGAAGGGGTGCCGCTCACCCTGCTCGACACTGCCGGCATCCGCGACACCGGCGATCGGGTGGAGCAGCTCGGCATCGAGCGCTCCCGCGCCGCCCTGGCGGCGGCCGATGCGGTGCTGCTGCTGTTCGATCTCAGCGCCGGCTGGACTGCCCAGGACCAGGCCCTGCGCGACCTGGTGCCGCCCGGCGCGGTGCTGCTGGTGGCGGGCAACAAGGCTGATGCCGGCGGCCTGCCGGTGGG
>NZ_LFEK01000104.1 GCF_001039265.1 Synechococcus sp. GFB01
CGCCGAGATCGAGGGCAATATCCTGCGAATCTCCGGTCCCAACCGGTGGTCGATGGACCTGGAGCACGAGCGCGCCAATCCGCTGTTCGAGAGCGAGCGCGACATCGAGCGCGAGCGTGTGCCCGGCGATCCGGGCACCGAGGACATCGGTGCACACGGCCCCGGGGCACGGCGTCGACGACTTCAACACCGGCCGCAAGTACAACCTGCCGGTGCTCTGCCCGGTGGATGAGGCCGGCAATCTCACGGCCGAGGCGGGCCCCTTCGCCGGCACCAATGTGCTGAAGGACGCCAACCCTGCGATCCTCAGCGCCCTGGAGGCGACGGGCCTGCTGCTCAAGCAGGAGCGCTACGAGCACCGCTACCCCTACGACTGGCGCACCAAGAAACCCACGATCTTCCGTGCCACCGAGCAGTGGTTTGCTTCGGTGGAGGGGTTCCGCCAGACGGCCCTCGAAGCCATCGCCCAGGTGGAGTGGCTGCCGGCCAGCGGCCGCAACCGCATCGAAGCGATGGTGAGCGAGCGGGGCGACTGGTGCATCAGCCGCCAGCGCACCTGGGGCGTGCCGATTCCCGTGTTCTATCACCGCACTACCGGTGAGGTGCTGCTCAACCAGGCCACCCTCAGCCACATCCAGGCTCTGATCGCCGAGCACGGCGCCGATGTGTGGTGGGAGCGCGATGAGGCCGCCCTGCTGCCGCCGGCGTATGCCGACGAAGCGGCCCAGTGGCGCAAGGGCACCGACACGATGGACGTGTGGTTCGACTCCGGCTCCTCCTGGGCCGGCGTGCTGGGTGGATCGCCGGCAGCGAGAGCCGTGCACCCGAACTCCACTACCCCGCCGATCTCTACCTCGAGGGCAGCGACCAGCACCGCGGCTGGTTCCAGAGCAGCCTGCTCACCTCGGTGGCCGTCAACGGCCACGCCCCCTACAAGCGGGTGCTCACGCACGGTTTCACCCTCGATGAGAAGGGCCGCAAGATGAGCAAATCGCTCGGCAACGTGGTCGATCCCGCGGTGCTGGTGGAAGGCGGCAGGAACGAAAAACAGGAGCCTGCCTACGGAGCCGATGTGCTGCGGCTGTGGGTGAGCTCGGTGGATTACTCCGCCGATGTGCCCCTGGGGCCGGGCATCGTGAAGCAGCTCGCCGACGTGTACCGCAAGGTGCGCAACACGGCCCGCTATCTGCTCGGCAACCTGCACGACTTCGACCCCGCCCAAGACTCGGTGCGCTGCGAACAGCTGCCGCTGCTGGATCAGTGGATGCTGCAGCGCAGCGCCGCCCTGATCGACGCGGTCACGGGAGAGTTCGAGCGCTTCGAGTTCTACCGCTTCTTCCAGGCGCTGCAGAACTTCTGCGTGGTGGACCTCTCCAACGTCTACCTCGACATCGCCAAGGACCGCCTCTATGTGAGCAGAGCCGATGACTTCCGCCGCCGCAGCTGCCAGACCGTGCTGGCCCTGGTGGTGGAGCGGCTGGCGGGCCTGATCGCGCCGGTGCTGTGCCACATGGCCGAGGACATCTGGCAGAACCTGCCCTACGCGGTGGCCGAGACCTCGGTGTTCGAGCGCGGCTGGCCCACCGCACCCGAGCAGTGGCGNCGTCCCGATCTGGAGACACCGATGGAGCGGATCCTGGCGCTGCGGGCCCTGGTGAACCGTCAGCTGGAGAGTTGCCGCTCAGGCGGACAGCTCGGCGCATCCCTGGAGGCCCAGGTTCAGCTGGAACTGGAGGAGGGCAGCGAGACCACCGCAGAAGCCCTGCGGTGGCTGGAGCAATCCCCCCACCCCAGCGTCGACAACCTGGCCGACTGGCTGCTGGTCTCGAGCGTGCAGCAGGGCGGCGAGCCCCCTGCTGCGATGCTGGCGGAAGCCAGCGAAGGGGGGCTCACCGTGCGGATCGCCAGGGCATCCGGAGCGAAGTGCGAGCGCTGCTGGCACTACGAAACCGATATCGGCCAGCACCCTGCCCATCCAAGCCTCTGCGGCCGCTGCGTGGCGGTGCTGTGCTGAACCCGTCAGCCAGCGCTGTTCCTCCCCTCGGGCGCAACACCTGGATGGGCTGGGCCACGGTCCTCTGGCTGTCGCTGGTCTGCAGCCTCGCCCTGTTTGGGGGACTGTTCACTCTGGCCCCGGTCGACAAGACCGAGGCCCTGCAGATCGGCATCGCCGAAACGATGCTGCGGCTGCAGGAGTGGGTGGTGCCGCAGTGGAATGGCCACCTGTATGCCGACAAACCGCCCCTGCCGTATTGGCTCGCCATGGTGGTCTGGCAGTGGTTCGGACTCACCCCCGAGCTGGCACGGCTGCCGGCGGCGATCTGCGCAACCCTGGGAGTGGCCGTCATCGCCTGGTTGCTGCAGCGGGTGGCCCGTCGTGAGCTGCCCGCTCGTGAGGCCTGGCTGCGGGCAGCCCTGGCCGGCACCCTGCTGGCCCTCAGCCCCGGCTGGATCGTTTTCGCCCACTCGGCCGTCCATGACATCTACCTGAGTGTCGCGATCACGCTGGCCCTGGCCGGCTATGCGATCGGGTTCTGCATGCCGGAGAGCCCTTTCAGACCCCGGCGGTGGGCCGCCTGGATCGGCTTCTGGTGCGGTGTCGGCTTTCTGAGCAAGGGGCTGCTCGGAATCGGTCTTCCCCTGCTGATCATCGGAGCGGATTGCTGTCTGCGAGGCGAGACCCGGCGGGTCATCCTCCGACCGCTGCCGCTGCTGCAGATGGGCACGGCCATGCTGGTGGTGATCAGCCCCTGGTTGGCAGGCCTGATCGCCGGCAGGCGCTGGGACTATCTGCAGGGATTCATCGGGTTCAGCAATCTGCAGCGGGCCACACAGGCCGTTGATGGCCATCACCAGCATCCGCTCTTCTACCTGCCGGTGCTGCTGGCCCTGCTGTGGCGTGGTGGCCGCTGCTGCTGTCCTCGCTGCAGCAGCTCTGGCAGCGGCGCCGGTCCTGGCGGCAGGCTGCAGGCCTGGATCGACTGCAGCAGCTGGCGGCAGTGTGGCTGCTGCTCGGGCTTGTGCTGTTCAGCGCGATCCCCACCAAACTGGCCGGGTACGTGCTGCCCCTCCTGCCGGCCGCCGTACTGCTGATCGCTACGGCGCCCCGCCGTCCAGCCTGGGTCCTGCGGCTGGTGGCTCTCCAGCTGATGCTGCTCAGCCTGGCCCTGCCCGGTTCGCTGATCGCGGCCCGGCGGGGGGCTCTGGGCGATGTTGGCCGAGACCTGCTGGCCAGCCCTGGTGTCGTGACGTGGCTGGGGGCAATCGGGATCCTGGCGCTGGGTGTCGGCATTGCTGGGCTGGCTGTCCTGCCGCGA
>NZ_LFEK01000105.1 GCF_001039265.1 Synechococcus sp. GFB01
TCCCACCACCGGACAGCGGCTGCCATCGCTTCCAGCAGCACCAATCCAAGGGTTTCGGTGCTCGATGGGAACACGAAGGCATCGCCGCTGGCGTAGGCGCTGGCCAGTTCCTCGCCGGCCAGGTAGCCCACGAAAGTCACCGGCAGGCCGGCGAAGGTCTCCTCCAGGCGGGCACGATGCGGTCCATCTCCCACCAGGGCCAGGCGCGCATCAGGGATCGCCTCGAGCACGGGTCGGATCCGCTCGATCTGCTTCTCCGCCGAAAGTCGGCCGATGTAGAGCAGCAGCTTGTCGCTGTCGGTGTGGCTGCCCAGCAGACGTCTGCGCATCGCCAGGCTGCGCAGTTCTGGGCGGAACAGCTCCGTGTCGACGCCTCGCTGCCAGAGGGCGGTGTTCTGGATCCCCTTGGCGCTCAGTTCAGACACCATGGCGGTGGAGGTGCAGAGGTTGAGGCTGGCCTGGTTGTGGGCCGCCTTGAGCAGCTCCCAGAGGAGCGGTTCCAGCATCCCCATCCCGTAGTGCTCGAGATATTTCGGCAGGTGTGTGTGGTAGCTGGCCACGAGCGGGTAGCCCTTGGTCTTGGCCAGCCAGATCCCACCCAGGCCCAGCACGGCCGGGTTCACCACATGCACCAGATCGGGCCGGAAGCGCTCCAGGGCCTCGGCCACGGCAGGTCTTGGCAGGGCCAGCTTGAGTTCCGGATAGAGCGGCAGCGGCATGGCAGGCACCCCGACCACCTCGGCCCCCACGTAGCTCTCGGGTGCCCCCTCGGGGCAGAACACCATCACCGCATCACCCGCGGCCACGAGGTGCGGCAGGGTCTTGGTGAGCCTGGTAACGATGCCGTCGACCTTCGGCAGGAAGGTCTCGGTGAAGAACGCGATCCGCAAGATCAGCGGGCGTTGATCGCCTGAGCCTGGGTCTGGGTCCAGGCCGACTGGCAGGGGATGCGGGAGCGGTCGCAGCGGTCAGCCCAGCGGCGCGCCACATCCACCACCTCGGCCAGCAGGCCGTCATCGAGGGTGGTGGGCTTGAGACCCAGTTCGATGAAGCAGCGGTTGTCGACGATCAGGTCGTTCTCGATGGCTTCCTTGCGGGGATTGGGCAGATAGTTGATCTGGGCGCCTGTAAGAGCGGCCACCTTCTCGGCCAGCTCGCCCACCTGGTGGCTTTCGGTCATCTGGTTGAAGATCTTCACCTTCTCGCCGGGGAGAGGCGGGTGTTCCAGGGCCAGCTGCACGCAGCGCACCGAGTCGCGGATGTGGATGAAGGCGCGGGTCTGACCGCCGGTGCCATGCACGGTGAGCGGGTAGCCGATCGCCGCCTGCATCAGGAAGCGGTTGAGCACGGTGCCGTAGTCGCCGTCGTAGTCGAACCGGTTGGTGAGGCGGGGATCCTTCTCGGTGAGGGCGGTGTTGGTGCCCCACACGATGCCCTGGTGCAGGTCGGTGACGCGGATTCCGTCGTTCTTGTTGTAGTAATAGAAGAGCAGCTGATCCAGCGTCTTGGTCATGTGATAGACGCTGCCTGGGTCTGCTGGGTGCAGGATCTTCTCGGTGAAGCGGCTGCGTCGGGCTGGGGCACCTCGACGGTGAGATAGCCTCGGGAATGGTGGCGCCCCGGTGGGAGCCATAGCCGTAGACCCCCATCGTGCCCAGGTGCACGATGTGGCTGTCGAGGCCGCTTTCCACGAGCGCGGCCAGCAGGTTGTGGGTGCCGTTGACGTTGTTGTCGACCGTGTAGCGCTTCGTGGCGCTGCTCTTCATCGAGTAGGGGGCTGCGCGCTGTTCGGCGAAATGCACCACCGCAGCCGGTCGCTCGCTGCGCAGCAGCTCCAGCAGCCGGTCGTACTCCCGGGCGATGTCGAGATGCACGAAGCGCATCGCCCGGCCGCCCACCTGTTCCCACGCCCGCAGACGGTCGCTGATCGTGGCGATCGGAGTGAGTGACTCAACGCCCAGGTCGATGTCGATCTTGCGGCGACTGAGGTTGTCGACGATGACCACATCGTGACCCGCATCGGCCAGGTTCACGGCGCAGGGCCAGCCGCAGAACCCATCGCCGCCCAGAACGAAGACCTTCATGGCGACCGTCATGGCAAAAAACCCAGACTCCTTGCCGGATGGGCGCGTGCTCTGATCCGCAAGCTACTACAGGCCTTCGGCAGGGCTCTCGGGTGCGGCCGGGCCTCAGCTGATGCCGGCAGCAACCGCGACGAGCACCAGCACCAGCACCGCCCCGCCGATCAGCAGCAGGCGGGTGTTGGCCGTGCTGCCCTCCCCCTTCTCCATCACCACCATGCGGGGTTCGCGGGCGAAGGCGTTGAGTTTGCCGCCGTCTTCCTCGGTGACCTGCATGGAGACCTCTGCACTGGTGGCCACCTTATGGATGGCCGCGCGGTCGTTGCCGGGGCTCGGCACGGAACTTCATGTGCCCCACCCTGGGCTCAGCTGCCCACACGCCCCGTGGTTGGGGAGCTCGGGCTGGCCTGGGGTCGCATCGGCAGCCTGCCGGCCAGCAGGGCGCGGCGACCCGCCTCGCAGGCCTGGGCCATGGCCAGGGCCATGGCGGGAGGGTTGCGGCCAGGGCGATGGCGCTGTTGATCAGCAGGGCGTCGGCGCCCATCTCCATCGCCTGGGCTGCCTCGCTGGGCACACCGATGCCGGCGTCCACCACCACGGGCACGCCGGCGTTCTCGATGATCAGGGCGATGTTGGCGGCATTGCGGATGCCCTGACCCGAGCCGATCGGTGAACCCAGCGGCATCACCGTGGCGCAGCCGCCTCCTCGAGGCGCCTGGCCAGCAGCGGATCGGCATTGATGTAGGGCAGCACGGTGAAGCCCTCCTTCACCAGTTGCTCGGCAGCCGCCAGGGTGCCGATCGGGTCCGGGAGCAGGTGCTTCGAGTCGGGAATCACCTCCAGTTTCACGAAGCTGTTGTCCTCCTGCCCGGCCAGCCTGGCCAGCTCCCGCCCAAGCCGTGCCACCCGCACCGCTTCCTCGGCCGTGGCGCAGCGGCCGTGTTGGGCAGCATCCAGATCCGCGTCCAGTCGATCGCCTCCATCAGCCCCTCGTGGCCGGCGGCCTGGGTCACGTTGGCGGTGTTGTTGTCATCGCTGCTGCCGGTGCCGTTGTCCTGCACGATCTCGGAACCGTTGCCGGTGCCGGTCTGGGTCAGGCTGGCATCGTTGCTGTTGCCGCCCTGGGTGATGGTGGAGGTACCATTGGTGCCGGTCTGCGACACGATCGCGCCGCCATTG
>NZ_LFEK01000106.1 GCF_001039265.1 Synechococcus sp. GFB01
GCACCCGCTTGCCACCGGCGAGCTCACCCAGCGACACCCGCAGCGTGCTGCCGCTGAGCGACTGCAGGGCGGTGAGGAGCTCGCGCAGGTGCGGTGTGCTGCTGCCGCTCTCCAGCCAGAGCCGTTCCTGCAGACCGCCCAACCGTCGCCAGCTGGTGTGCAGCTTGAGCACGGCGCTCTCCAGCGCCTGAGCCTGCGCCACCGCATCGGCGAGCAGCCCCAGCGCATCGAGCCGCTGGGCCTCCTGCAGCGCCTTGTCGAAATCGAGCCGATCGCTCTGAAACGCCCGCACCGCCAGGCCGGCCTCCGCAGCCCTGCTCAGCCAGCGGGCCGTATGGGTCACATCCCTGACCCGGTCCAGCTCAGGCTCCTCCCGCAGCACCCGGCGCAGATCCTGCTGCTGCTCCTCCGGCAGCTTGGCCAGCTCCCTGACCAGCGGCGCCACCGCCCTGGGCGGCAGCAGGTTCTCGGCGGTGCGCTGGCGGATCTCCTCAGGCAGCAGCGGGCTGGTGGCAGCGGTGAACTCATCGGCGAGCCGCCGCACCTGCTTGCGGGTGATCTGCTGGCCTTCATTGGCGGCCTCGGAGATCAGCTGCTGCACCTCCGGATCGGCCTGGGCCGTCTCCAGGAAAGCGCGCTTGGAGAAGTTGTTGACGCTGGTCTCCTCCAGAAGGCCCCCTCCCACCAGGCTGGAGGCGGATTCGGCCAGCTGGATGAGGGTGTAGGCCCGGGTCTTGCTGATCTCGCGTTCGCGGAGCCACTGCAGAAAGCCGGTGCCCCGCCCTTCGCCGCCACGCTTCTCCCGGTCGCGCACGGCCCGCAGGATCCGCCCGCGCCAGATCTCGGTCTGCAGGTCGAAGCGATCGCACACCGCCCAGGCCTCCTCGAGCCGGGCCAGGAACTCCATCGTGCTGATGGTGTCGCTGTCGGGATCGGGCAGCTCCAGGTTGAGCAGCGGCGGGGTCGTCGCCTCCAGGGAAACCATCAGCGAATGCGGCGGACAGGGGAACCGGCGCGATGCTCCCATGGCCCCGGCCAAGGGCGACGAATCGTGACGCCCCATCCTTCCGCAGCCGCCATGGCGGGTATCGTCCGTTTGGCAGCCACCCGAAACCCAGCCCAGCGATGGCCATCTCCCGCGGCGACAAGGTGCGCATCAAGCGTCCCGAGTCCTACTGGTTCAACGAAGTCGGCACTGTCGCCTCGATCGACACCTCCGGCATCCGCTATCCCGTGGTGGTTCGCTTCGAGAAGGTGAACTACAGCGGTTTCAGCGGCTCCGAAGGGGGCATCAACACCAACAACTTCGCCGAAGCCGAGCTCGAGAAGGCCTGATTCCTTCAGACCTTCCCACGAACCACCATCCCCCCCGGCCTGCCTGGCAGGTCGGGGGTTCTGCTGTGCGGCCGCAGGCTGAGCGCTGTGGCAGCCTGAGCTCCTGCTCTGCCCCAGCCGGTGCCGGAACTCCCCGAGGTGGAAACCGTGCGTCGCGGGCTCGAGCAATGCACCCGCGGCTTTGCGATCGAGCGGGTGGCGGTGCTTCGGACCCGGGCCATCGCCCACCCCGCCGATCCCCAGACCTTCTGCGCAGCTCTCCGCGGCTGTGTCGTGGATGGCTGGCAGCGGCGGGGCAAGTATCTGCTGGGCCGTCTGCAGCGCCCCCACGGCGAGAGTCACATCGATGCCGGCCACTGGGGCGTGCATCTGCGGATGACCGGCCAGTTTCTCTGGCTGGATGGGCCCCAGCCCCCCTGTGCCCACACCCGAGTGCAGTTCTGGAACGCCCAGGGCCAGGAACTGCGGTTCGTCGACACGCGCAGCTTCGGCCAGATGTGGTGGGTACCGCCCGCGCTGGCACCGGAGACGGTGATCACCGGACTGCAGGCGCTGGGCCCTGAACCGTTCAGCGCGGCCTTCAGCTCCCGCAGCCTGCGTGAACGGCTGCGGGGATCGCGGCGCCCGATCAAGAACGCCCTGCTGGATCAGCGTCTGGTGGCCGGGGTGGGGAACATCTATGCCGATGAATCCCTCTTCGCCGCCGGGATCCGGCCCCACACCCCCAGCGGCCGGCTCGGCCAGACTCGCCTGGAGGCCCTGAGAGTCGCCCTGGTGGAGGTGCTGGAGCGAAGCATCGGTGAGGGAGGCACCACCTTCAGCGACTTCCGCGACCTGACCGGCACCAACGGCAACTACGGCGGCGTGGCGCTGGTCTATCGACGGGCTGGCCAGCCCTGTCGCAGCTGCGGCACGCCGATCCGCCGCGACAGGCTGGCAGGCCGCAGCACCCACTGGTGCCCGAACTGCCAGCATTGAGCGATGGCTGGCACCGCGATGCCCGAACCAGCTGCGACAGGCCTGCTTGCCCAGCAACTCTCTGCCGCCATGGCGGCCATCCACGGCCGCGGCTGGTGCGATGGCACCGGCGGCAATTTCAGCTGCCTGCTGAGCCGGGAGCCCCTGCAGCTGCTGATGGCCCCCAGCGGCGTCGACAAGGGCACGGTGCGTCCGGAGGACCTGATCGTGGTGAACGGCGCTGGTGGAGTGGTGCGCGGCGAGGGGCAGGCCAGCGCCGAGACCCTGTTGCACCTGGCCATCGTTGGAGTGTGCCGGCGCCGGMSCAGATTGTTGACCCAGGCGGTTTCGTCCGACTGGAAGCGCGAGATGTTCGATGCCTCGAGCCAGGCCTTGGGGTCGTTCGAGGGCTTGGAGATACGGCTTTCCCCGCCCACCAGCGCCTGCTGGTCGGCGATCTGCTGGCTCAGCCGCACCTGCCGGGTGACATCCTGCGGCGCGCGATAGCGGTTTACGGACTGGACCATAACGTCTTGCCTTGTGGTTCTAGAACACGTTGAGAATGGTTTGCATGGTGTCGCGCGCGACCTGGATCACGCGCGCCGACGCTTCATAGGCCTGTTGCAGCCGGATCAGATCGGCGGCTTCACGGTCGAGATCGACCCCCGACATCGCATCGCGGCGGCGGCGTGCGCCTTCGTCGAGCGCGGTCGCCGCATC
>NZ_LFEK01000107.1 GCF_001039265.1 Synechococcus sp. GFB01
CGAGCAGTGCGGCGTGTCCCCGTGCCCGCCGAGCAGCTGCCCGTCGGAGCTGCCGCGCGACGTGGCCTTCACCGGCAGGGGCGGCTCACCCCTGGCCAAGCTGGAAGCCTGGCTGAAGGTGCCCTGCCCCTGCTGCGGGCAGCCGGCCCGGCGTGAGACCGACACGATGGATACCTTCATGTGCTCCAGCTGGTATTTCCTGCGCTACAGCGATCCCCACAACACCCAGCTGCCCTTCAGCCGGGCCGCCGTGGACTCCTGGCTGCCGGTGGACCAGTACGTGGGTGGCATCGAGCACGCCATCCTGCACCTGCTCTACGCCCGTTTCTTCACCAAGGTGCTGCGCGACCGCGGCCTGCTCGGATTCGATGAACCCTTCGAGCGGCTGCTCACGCAGGGAATGGTGCAGGGCATCACCTACCGCAACCCCCATACCGGTCGCTACATCGCTCCCGCCGATGTGGCCGACCCCACCGACCCGCGCGACCCTGTCACGGGCGAGGTGCTCGAGACCTTCTTCGAGAAGATGTCGAAGTCGAAGCACAACGGTGTCGACCCGGCGGCGGTGATCGACCGTTATGGCGCCGACACGGCACGGATGTTCATTCTGTTCAAGGCTCCCCCCGAGAAGGATCTCGAATGGGACGACGCCGACGTGGAGGGGCAGTACCGCTTCCTGCAGCGCCTGTGGCGCCTGGTGGACCGCGCCGTGGCCCGCGGGATCAGCCTGGCCGGCCGCGATGGCAACGGGACTTCTGCTGCTGACGCCCCGACCCTGAGCCCCTCAGAGCGGGAACTGCGCCGGGCCGTGCACACGGCGATCGCCGCCATCGGCGAGGATCTGGAGGGAGAGCTGCAGTTCAACACCGCCGTGGCGGAGCTGATGAAGCTGAGCAACGCGATGGCGGAGCATCTCGAGCAGTCCGGCGAGATGGTGGCCCTCGAAGCGCTCACCAGTCTGCTGCTGCTGCTGGCACCGTTCGCTCCTCACCTGGCGGAGGAGCTCTGGAGCCGGCTCGGCGGAGCCGGGAGCGTGCATCGTCAGCGATGGCCTGCGGCCGATCCCACTGCCCTGGTGCGGGACACGGTGCCGCTCGTGATCCAGGTGAAGGGCAAGGTGCGGGGCAACCTCGAGGTGCCTGCCGACGCCGACCGGGGCACGCTCGAACGGCTCGCCCTCGCCAGTGACATCGCCGCCCGGTGGCTGGAGGGCAAGCCGCCCAGCCGGGTGATCGTGGTTCCAGGCAAGCTGGTCAACCTGGTTCCCTGACGCCGCCCAACCCGCATGGGTCCGCAGCTGCCACCCCTGAGCGCATCCCAGCTGGAAACCCTGCTGGCCTGCCTGGATCCCCAGCTGCAGGGGTTCGGGGGCGCCGACTGCTGGCTGGCTGACGCGCGCGCCTATCTGCATCGGCTGAACGGTGACGGCCTCGAGAACCCCTCCGTGGCGGCGCTGCATGTGTGGCTGGATGCCTGGGCCAAGGCGGAGGGCAACCGCGAGACGCTGCGCCTGGCCTTGCAGGTGCTGCAGCAGCAGGGATCGGGAGCCTGAGAGGGCTCCCTCAGACCCTGCGGAAGACCAGGCCCGACGGCCGGGCCCAGGAGCCGCTGGCGCTGTAGCCCCGGTTGTTCGCACAGAGGTGCCGCAGGATCGAGAAGACGGCCTCCGGACTGCCCTCTCCGAGCTCAGCCTGCAGCGTGCTCAGATCGCGTGGCTGGCCATCGGCCAGGAGCTCCTCGAGACGCGCCTGCAGGGCCAGGATCGCGGCGGCGGCCAGCTTGCCGGCCTCCACCCCGGGCTGATCGTAGGCATTGACGTCGATCAGCTCGGCGTAGAGGCCGACCGCCCGCTCGAAGAGAGCGATCAGGGCACCGAGAGCCGCTTCATCGAAGCGGCGCAGCGTGATCGTGAGGCTCTGGCGGCCGCCCTCCAGCAGGGCGGAGCGGGTGCCCTGCAGGAATCCCTCCAGCACATCGCCGGGGTTCTCTCCAGCGAGCGTGAGCTGGTCATCCGGATCATCGAGCACCTCGATGAAGGTCACGAAGAAGTTGTCGATCCCATCGCGCAGCTGCTGCACGTAGGCGTGCTGATCGGTGGAGCCCTTGTTGCCGTAGACGGCAAGGCCCTGGTGCACCACCTCGCCCTGACGGTTGAGACGCTTGCCGAGGCTCTCCATCACCAGCTGCTGCAGGTAGCGGCTGAACACCTCCAGACAGTCGCGATAGGGGAGCAGCACCATGTCCCGCCGGCCCCGGCCGTCACCGGCCGCAAACCAGGCGGCTGCGAGCAGGGCAGCAGGATTGCTCTCCAGCCTGGTCACGCGGGTGGCGCGGTCCATCGCGGCCGCTCCGGCCAGGAAGGCGCGGATGTCGCTGCCGATCAGGGCTCCGGGCAGCAGCCCCACGGCACTGGTGATACTGGTGCGGCCGCCGACCCAGTCGGGCAGGTCGAAGCGGGCCAGCCACCGTTCACGCTCGGCCAGCTGGTCGAGCTGGCTGTGACGGCGATGGGTGATCTGCGTGGGCAGTTCCGCCGCCCGGGAAGCTGCCGGCAGCAAGTCGTATCCGAGCGATCTGACGATCGTTGGCATCATCGATCACTGGGATCCGGATGCTGGCAAGCAGGCGCCGCCACCCCCGGCAGGGGGATCCAAGTAATGGAGATCATGCAGGTCACCGGCTCGATCGTGTGCACCCAGCGGGTGGGCGGTCTGAAGCACTGGAACCTCAGGGTGCTGCGCACCGCCAAGGGGAAGCTCAGCGTGGCCGTGGATCCCGTGGGCGCATCCCCCGGCAACTGGGTGTTCACCGCATCCGGCTCCGCCGCCCGCTTCGCCTGCGGTGATCCCGACACCTTCACCGATCTCACGATCGGCGGAACCATCGATTTCTGGGAACCCGACGGCTGAAGACCGCCATCCCATCCGTCGTCCCACACCATCCCGATCCCATGGCCACGCCAACCCCCCGCCCCGCCACCAAAGCCAGCC
>NZ_LFEK01000108.1 GCF_001039265.1 Synechococcus sp. GFB01
GCCGCCCCTGCTGATGACCCTGTGGCTGCTGCGCCGCTGGCGGCTGCTGCGCCGCTGGCGGCTGCAGAGCGGCGCCCCCGACAGGGGAGAATCGAGCGAGTGAACACGGATCACGGGGGAGTGCCTTGATGGGTCGGGCGAAGAAGGCGGTGCTGGCCTATTCGGGTGGCGTGGATACCAGCGTCTGCATCCCCTATCTGAAGAACGAGTGGGGCGTGGAAGAAGTGATCACCTTCGCCGCCGATCTGGGCCAGGGCGATGAGCTCGAACCGATCCGTCGCAAGGCACTGGATTCCGGCGCCAGCCAGTCGATCGTGGGTGATCTGATCGAGCCCTTCATCACCGAGTTCGCCTTTCCGGCGATCCGTGCCAATGCCCTCTACGAAGGCCGCTATCCCCTCTCCACGGCCCTGGCCCGTCCCCTGATCGCCCGCCGCCTGGTGGAGATCGCCCGCGAGGTGGGTGCCGACGCCGTGGCCCACGGCTGCACCGGCAAGGGCAACGACCAGGTGCGCTTCGATGTGACCATCGGAGCGCTGGCACCCGATCTCAAGGTGCTCACGCCCGCCCGGGAGTGGGGCATGAGCCGCGAGGAAACGATCGCCTACGGCGAGCGCTGCGGCATCCCTTCGCCGGTGAGCAAGGCGTCGCCCTATTCGATCGACCTCAACCTGCTGGGTCGCTCGATCGAGGCCGGACCGCTCGAGGATCCCAACGTGGAGCCACCCGAGGAGATCTATGCCCTCACGGTGAGTGTGGATGCCGCTCCGGATCAGCCCCAGGTGGTGGAGATCGGCTTCGAGCAGGGCAACCCGGTGAGCCTCGACGGCGAGCGGCTCGATCCGGTGAGCCTGATCCGCCGGGCCAACGACCTTGCGGGAAGCCATGGTTTCGGCCGGCTCGACATGATCGAGAACCGCGTGGTGGGCATCAAGAGCCGGGAGATCTACGAGGTGCCGGGGCTGCTGCTGCTGATCCGCGCCCATCAGGAGCTGGAGAGCCTCACCCTGGCGGCCGACGTGCTGCGCAGCAAGCGCCAGCTGGAGCAGCAGTGGGCCGATCTGGTGTACCAGGGCCTCTGGTATGGCCCGCTCAAGGACGCCGTCGACGGCTTCATCGAGCGCACCCAGCGCACCGTGAACGGCACGGTGAGGATGAAGCTGCACAAGGGCAGCGCCACGGTGGTGGGGCGCAGCAGCGCCACGAACAGTCTCTACGTGCCGGATATGGCCACCTACGACGCTGGTGACCGGTTCGACCACCGCGCCGCCGAGGGCTTCATCTACGTGTGGGGCCTGCCGACCCGGCTCTGGGCTGCCAGCCAGCGGGGCTGATCAGCGCTGCCGCTGCATGGGCTGGTCGTTCAGGCGACCAGTCTGCCGCTGTGGCGTCCGCTATGGCCGTCGCTCTCCTGGTCCGGCGCCGCGTCGGCATCGGCACCCGCGGAGCGGGACCATGGCAGGAGACGCTTCAGGGTGTGCCGCAGGCCCTGGCCTCGCGGTGCATCGCAGTCTGAGGTCTCAGGGCCAGGCATCAGCAGTCGGCGCTCCTGGCTGCCCTGCTGTGGCTGGATCTGCAGCAGTTGCTGCCGCAAGGCCGCGTTGTCCTCGAGCAGCCGATGCTGCTGCTCGAGGATCGGTTCCAGCCGGCTCTGGAACTTGCGTTCGAAGATCTCGGGGAGATCGCTGAGCAGCCCCTGCATGGCCTCGAGCTCGTCACGGGCAGCCTGCAGCTCCTTCTGAAGCTGCTGCTCGCGCCCGCTCTGCTGCGTCCAGCTGAACACGGCTTGTGCCGAGCCTGCCCACCTGGGCTGCGGGGGAAGCGGCGGAACGGCTGGCAGNCCTTCCGGGGACTGTGGCTGCTGGTCCGGGTTCATCCCAGGACCTTAACGGTGCCACGGCTTGTCTTACAAGGCTCGCCGCAGGATTCAGGCGTTGGCCGGCTCCATCGGGGCAGCCTCGCTCACCGCCGTGGGCAGGGAGCGTGGGGCGGGCATGGGTCCGTCCTGCTTCACGGTCAGGTAGCGGATCACGTCCTCCGAGAGGCGCATGGCGCGCTCCAGCGGGGCCACCTGCTGGCCGTCGCCGTTGTGGTTGAGCTGCACGTAGATGCCCTCGCGGTGCTTGGCGATCGGGTAGGCCAGGCGGCGCTTGCCGCGCATCTGGCAATCGAGCACTTCACCACCGGCCTCGGTCACAAGATCGCGGTACTTGGTGATGTGGCTCTCCACCTCCTCTTCCGGGATGTCCGGCCGGAGGATGTACATGGTTTCGTAATAGGGCTGCGTCATGGTCGCCTGATGGGATTGCCTGTTGGGTGAGGAACCAGGGGCCGGTGCGTCTCCGGTGGATGACCCCACAGCAGGACTGCAGCTACAGCTTTGCTGCTGCTGTGCTGCTGCGAGGGGAACCGTGACCCGCCAGCGACGGATCGACCACCCTACAGCTGCATCCGCACGGCTTCCGAGAGGCTGGGGATGTCGGCCTCCTCGCCCCGCAGGCTCTGGATGATCCCGAAGCCCACGAGCACCAGAACACCCAGAAACACGGTGTTGCCGAGGGTGCGCAGGGCGAAGTCGATGCGCAGGGGGCTCAGCAGGATGTCGAAGGCCAGCCGCACCAGCACCAGCAGGATGTCGATCAGGATCGCCTGCAGCACGCTGAAGCGGATCAGGTAGGGCACCCGCGGGTTGCGCACCACCGCGAGATAAAGCACCAGGAAGAGCAGCAGGCCGCCCAGGCCGCCTGGCACCGCCTGCTGCACCAGCGCCACCGGCAGGGCGGGCAGGCTCAGCCACTGGAGCACAGGAAACAGGCCGAACAGCGAGCGTCCGAAACCGAGCCCCTCGGTCCAGGGCAGCAGGTAGGCCGCGGCGGCGGCCAGCCGCTGCCAGATCGGTGGGCCTTGCATCGGGGGATGGCCGGGGAGTGGCTGCAGGCTAGTCAGAG
>NZ_LFEK01000109.1 GCF_001039265.1 Synechococcus sp. GFB01
TCGACCTGGGCACCAACGCCGAGAGCGGCGTGGCCCACCGCTTCGAGTTCCTGAGTGCTCCCAACCTGCACTGGCCGGACACGATCTTCTCGTTCGACCACGGCACCGGCATCCTCTACACCTGCGATGCCTTCGGGCTGCACTACTGCTCCGACGATCTCTACGACGTGGATCCGGGCGCCATCGCCCCCGACTTCCGCTTCTACTACGACTGCCTGATGGGCCCGAACGCCCGCAGCGTTCTGCAGGCTCTCAAGCGCATGGAGGGATTGCCGCCGATCAGCACGATCGCCGTGGGCCACGGGCCGCTGCTGCGCCACCATCTGTCGCTCTGGGTCGACGACTACCGCAGCTGGAGCAGCGAGCGCAGCAGCGGCGAGGCCTATGCCGCCGTCTGCTACCTGAGCCAGTACGGCTTCTGCGACCGGCTCAGCCAGGCGATCGCGCGCGGCATCGGCAAGGCAGGCGCCGCGGTCCAGCTGGTGGATCTGCGCGCCACCGACGCCCAGGAACTCGCCGCCCTGATCGGCGAGGCCAGCGCCGTGGTGGTGCCCACCTGGCCGGCCAGTGCGGATGCGGATCTGCAGGCCTCGATCGGCACGCTGCTGGCGGCCCTGAAACCGAAGCAGTGGGTGGCCTGCTACGACGCCTTCGGCGGCAACGACGAGCCGATCGACACCGTGGCCAACCAGCTGCGCACCCTGGGCCAGAAGACCGCCTTCGAGCCGCTGCGCATTCGCCAGGTGCCCCAGACCGGCGACTATCAGCGCTGCGAGGAAGCGGGGACCGATCTGGGTCAGCTGCTCACCAAGGCGAAGGCGATCGAGGCGATGAAGGCCCTCGACGGCGACCTGGACAAGGCCCTCGGCCGGCTGTCCGGTGGGCTCTATGTGGTGACCGCCCGCCAGGGGACGGGTGAGGACAGCCGCAGCGGCGCCATGGTGGCCAGCTGGGTGAGCCAGGCCAGCTTCGATCCGCCGGGCATCACCGTGGCCGTGGCGAAGGACCGGGCGATCGAGGCCCTCCTGCAGGTTGACGATCGCTTCGTGCTCAACATCCTGCGGGATGACAACCACCAGCAGCTGCTGCGCCACTTTCTGCGGCGCTTCCCACCGGGCGCCGACCGCTTCGCCGGCGTGAACACCCTTGATGGAGTGGCCGCCGGCGGACCGGTCCTGGGCGATGCGCTGGCCTACCTGGGCTGCCGCGTGGCCCAGCGCATGGAGGGGCCTGACCACTGGATCATCTACGCCGTGGTGGAGGAGGGCAACGTGGCCGACACCCAGGCGGCCACTGCCGTGCATCACCGCAAGGTGGGGAACCACTACTGATGACGGCCTCCCCCAGCACGACGTCTACGCCGCTGCCGTCGGTGGCCGATCGGCGGATGGTCGTGCTGCCTCTGGAGCCCGGTCTGCTCTGCCTGCGGGGTCTCAGCCCCCGACGGGTGCGTTTCGAGGTGGAGTACGGGCTCGAGCGCGGCACGACCGCCAACAGCTTCCTGTTCGAGGCGGGCACCGCCGCCGATGGCCACGCCGTGCCACCGGTTCTCATCCACCCGCCGGGGATGACCTATGCGGAGCCCTTCTTCGCCGCCCTGGCGGAGCTGGTGCCGGCCGACCTGCCCATGAAGGTGGTGGTGGGGGTGGTGAATCCCAACCGGGTGGAGCTGCTGCGGGCGATGGCGGCCCGCTGGCCGAACCTGGCCCTGGTGGCCTCCAATGCCGGCGCCCAGCTGGTTCGGGAGCTGTGGGAGCAGCGCCGGCCCGGCAGCCCCGAACCGGCCACGCCCCTGCCCCTGCCTCCGATCGACGTGATCCGGCAGGAAGCCAGCCGTCCCCTGGCGGGCCATCTGCGGCTGCGGCTCATCCCCGCTNCCNCCCCCCGCTGGCCCGGCGCCCTGATGGCCTTCGAGGAGAACAGCGGCCTGCTGATGAGCAGCAAGTTCTTCTCCGCCCACATCTGTGTGGAGAGCTTCGCGGAGGCGAACCGCAGCAGCACGGAGGAGGACCGCCGCTGGTTCTACGACTGCCTGATGGCCCCGATGGCCCGGCAGGTGGAGATGGTGCTCGATCGGATCGACGAGCTGCCGATCCGCACGATCGCCCCCTTTCACGGCCCGGCGATCGCCGAGAGCTGGCGCAGCCTGCTGACCGACTACCGGCGCTGGGGGGAGGGCCAGACCCGCTCGAGGCTGTCCGTGGCCCTCCTCTACGCCAGCGCCTACGGCAACACGGCAGCCATCGCCGATGCCCTGGCCCGGGGGGTGTCCCGCACAGGCGTGCGGGTGGAAAGCATCAACTGCGAATTCAGCGAGCCGGAGCAGCTCCTTGCGGCCATTCGCTCCTGCGACGCGCTGCTGATCGGCTCCCCAACCCTGGGGGGCCACGCCCCCACGCCGATCGTCTCAGCCCTGGGCACGGTGCTGGCCGAAGGCGATCGCGGCAGACCCGTGGGTGTCTTCGGCAGTTTCGGCTGGAGCGGCGAAGCCTCGATCTGCTCGAGACCAAGCTGCGCGACGGCGGCTTCCGCTTCGCCTTCGAACCGATCAAGGTGAAATTCAGCCCCGATGCCGCCGCGATCAAGACGATCGAGGAAACCGGCACCGCCCTGGGGCGGGAGTTGCGCGCCGCTCAGCGCCGCAGCGAGCGGCGTGCGCCTTCCGGTGGGCTGCAGGAGAGCCGCACCGGCCCAACGATGCAGGCTCTCGGCCGGGTGGTCGGCTCCCTGTGCGTGCTCAGCACCGTGAAGGGCGAAGGCGAGAACCGTCTCAACGGCGCCATGGTGGCCAGCTGGGTGAGCCAGGCCAGCTTTGCCCCTCCTGGACTCACGGTGGCCGTGGCCAAGGATCGCGCGGTCGAGGCCCTGCTCCACATCGGCGATCGCTTCGTGCTCAATGTGCTGGCCGCCGGCCGGGAGGGCGGGCCGATGAAGCAGTTCCTGAAGCCGTTCGCGCCCGGTGCAGACCGCTTCGCGGGGCTGGAGCTGCAGGAGAGCCCAGCAGGCCAGCCGATCCTGCCGGTGGCCCTGGCCTGGCTGGAGGCCACGGTGAAGCAGCGGATGGAATGCGGCGACCACTGGCTCCTCTACGCCCAGGTGGAGCACGGCGGTCTGCTCGATCCGCAGGGGGTCACGGCCGTGCACCAGCGCCGCAGCGGCGCCAGCTACTGACAACCAGCCGGCCGGGGATGCTTAAGGCAACGTCATGAAAAGTGGAAGCAATCCGGGTGATTCAAAGGTCCTGCGCCCTTGCCCCATCTAAATACGACTTCCGCTTCTGCGCCATGCCAGCGCCGATGGCTCCGTCAAGTACCCGCCCCGTCCGCGTGCCTGGCGAGGCCCTGAGCTATCGAGGATTCCAGCTGGAACAGCAGCCTGACCTGAGCTGGACTGTTCAGCACGGCGATGGAGGGCCGATGCGCNGGGGGTGGCAACCGGTCAGGCTTCACGACGCCTCCGAGTTCGCTGGCCGATGTGAAGGCCCTGATCGACTGGCACCTGGATCAGGCGGCGTAGGGCGGGGTCGGGTCGCTGCCACCGGCCTGTTCATGGTCCCCGCAATGAAGGCTGACTGAGCTGAAATCGGCCCGACTCGGATGGGGAGTCGAGCTGGCCGCAATTCCAACAGATTGGGTTGGAAACACAAGCCTGAATAACCAGGCGAATGGTGCGGTTTCCTCAGGAGATGGCAACCTGCGGCTGGGCCACTTTCTGCACTGCCAACTGTTCCACGGCCAGATCTTCCATCGAGGGACAGGTGCAGACCAGATTGCGATCCCCGTANGCGTTGTCGATACGCGCCACCGCCGGCCAGAACTTGTTGGCCCGTTGCGCATCACCGGCCGGGAAGGCTGCCTGCTGCCGGCTGTAGGGGTGAGGCCACTGGTCCGCCGTCACCGCCGCCAGGGTGTGGGGGGCCTGCTTGAGCGGGTTGTCGAGCGGGTCAGCGGCACCGCTCTCGATCGCGGCCGCCTCGGCCCGGATCGCGATCATGGCGGCGCAGAAGCGATCCAGCTCCGCCAGCGACTCGCTCTCGGTGGGCTCCACCATCACCGTGCCGGCCACGGGCCAGCTCACGGTGGGGGCATGGAAGCCGTAGTCCATCAGGCGCTTGGCCAGATCATCCACCTCCAGGCCACAGCTCCGCTTGAGCAGACGCAGATCGAGGATGCACTCATGGGCGACACGGCCGCCGGCGCCGCGGTAGAGCACCGGGAAGTGGGGATCGAGCCGTTCGGCCAGCAGGTTGGCCGCCAGTAGGGCCACCAGGCTGGCGCGGCGCAGTCCGGCGCCGCCCATCAGGCGGATGTACATCCAGCTGATCGGCAGGATCGCCGCACTGCCCCAGGGCGCCGCCGCGACGGGGCCCACTCCGGACGCGTTCGGGTCGAGTGGATGACCGGGCAGGAACGGCAGCAGGTGTTCCGCCACCGCAATCGGCCCGACACCGGGGCCGCCGCCGCCATGGGGGATGCAGAAGGTCTTGTGCAGATTGAGGTGGCACACGTCAGCGCCGTAGAGCCCCGGCTTGCACAGGCCCACCTGGGCATTGAGGTTGGCGCCGTCGAGGTACACCTGACCGCCGTGGGCGTGCACCCGCTCGCAGATGCGGCGGATGGCGGTTTCGAACACCCCGTGGGTGGAGGGGTAGGTCACCATCAGCGCGGCCAGTTCGGCGGCATGGGCCTCGGCCTTGGCCTCCAGGTCCAACAGGTCGATGTTGCCCTGGGCGTCGCAGGCCACCGGCACCACCCGCAGGCCCGCCATCACGGCGCTGGCGGGATTGGTGCCGTGAGCACTGGTGGGGATCAGGCAGATGTCGCGCCGGGCCTCCCCGCGGCTGCGATGCCAGGCCCGGATCGCCAGCAGCCCGGCATATTCCCCCTGGGAGCCGGCGTTGGGTTGCAGCGACACGCCGGCAAACCCGGTGATGGCCGCCAGCCACTGCTCCAGATCCCGCACCAGCCGCTGATAGCCGCGGGTCTGATCGGCAGGGGCGAAAGGATGCAGCTGGCTGAAGGCCGGCCAGCTCACCGGCGCCAGCTCGGCCGCAGCATTGAGCTTCATCGTGCAGCTGCCGAGCGGGATCATGCCGTGCACCAGCGACAGGTCGCGGGCGGCCAGCCGCTGGATGTAGCGCAGCAGCTCGGTTTCGCTGCGGTAGCGCTGGAAGGGCTCCTGGAGCAGCCAGGCGCCCTGCCGCTGCGGAACGGCGGCGGCGTTCCAGGCCGCAGCCGCGTCTTCGTCGGCCGCAGCCAGTGCCCTGGCGCAGGCGTCCCGGGCGGCAGCGGCCGCCTCGCCATCGTCTGCGGCCAGGGCGGTGAGCAGATGATCCAGCTCGTGGGAGCTGCTGAGCTCATCGAGACTGATCCCCAGGCCATCGGCGCCGCGGTGGAGGTTGAAGCCGCCGGCCAGGGCCGCCGCAGCCACGGTGCGACCCGCTCCGGGGCCAACGGCAGCCAGAGCGTGCCGAAGCCGGCCCCGGGCTGCGGCGGGAGGCCGAGGGCGATGAGCCCGGCGGTCAGGGCCTGGCGCAGGCTGCGGATGCGGCGGGCGATCGCCTCGAGCCCCTCTGGACCGTGGTGAACGGCATAGAAGCCGGCCATCACCGCGAGCAGCACCTGGGCCGTGCAGATGTTGCTGGTGGCCTTGTCACGCCGGATGTGCTGCTCGCGGGTCTGGAGGGCGAGGCGCAGCGCCGGCCGGCCCTCCGCATCCAGCGAACGGCCCACCAGGCGGCCGGGGATCTGGCGTTTGTAGGCCTCGCGGGTGGCGAAGAAGGCGGCGTGGGGACCGCCACAGCCCATCGGCACCCCGAAGCGCTGGGCACTGCCGATGGCGATGTCGGCTCCCAGTTCGCCCACCGGCGCCAGCAGCACCTGGGCCAGGGGATCGACCGCCACCGCGCTGATCACACCGGCCGCCCCGGCGGCGCTCAGCAGGGGCCGGGGGTCCCAGAGACCGCCGCGACGGCCGGGCAGCTGCAGCAGCACCCCGAAGGCATCATCCGGAAAGACCGTGAGTGTCTCGGCCGCCACCGGCTCGATGACGATGCCGAGGGGTTCAGCCCGGGTGCGAAGCACCGCCAGGGTCTGAAGGAACACCTGGTCATCGACCAGGAAGCGGCGGGCACCCTGGCGGGGGCACACCGCCAGGGCCAGCGCCATGGCCTCGGCCGCCGCCGTGGCTTCATCGAGCAGCGAGGCGTTGGCGATCGGCAGACCGGTGAGCTCGCTGATCAGGGTCTGGAAGTTGAGCAGGGCCTCGAGCCGCCCCTGGGCGATCTCCGCCTGATACGGGGTGTAGGCGGTGTACCAGCAGGGGTTCTCGAGCACATGCCGCTGGATCAGCGCCGGCGTGGCGGTGCCGTAGTACCCCTGGCCGATCAGGGAACGCACCACCTGGTTGCGGGAGCTGATCGCCGCCAGTTCCGCCAGGGCCTCCGCCTCGCTGCAGGGCAGCGGCAGTCCCGCTTCAGCGGCCTCGGGCGGCAGCAGGATGTCGCCCGGCACCACCTGCTCGGCCAGCTGCTCGAGGCTCTCCAGGCCCAGTTCCGCCAGCATGCGCCGCTGATCAGCCGCGTCCGGGCCGATGTGGCGTGGCTCGAAGCAGGCGGGGTTCAGCGACCCGTTCAAGGCATCCAGCATCACTGACCCTGCACTTGGGCGGCGTAGCCGGCGGCATCCATCAGCGCCTCGATCTGACCGGGGTCGGACGGGCGCACCAGCAGCAACCAGCCCTCGCCATAGGGATCGTTCTGCAGTTCCTCCGGACTGGCAAGCACCGCCTCGTTGCGGGCCTCCACCACACCGCTGATCGGGGCCACCAGCTCCTCCACCGCCTTCACCGATTCCACCGTGCCGAAACTGCGGCCCTGTTCCAGGGCCGCGCCGGGCTCCGGCAGCTCCACGAACACGATGTCGCCCAGTTGATCCACCGCGAAGGCGCTGAGGCCCAGCCGGGCCAGCCCCCCCTCGAGCAGCACCGTCTCATGACTGTCGGTGTAGCGACGGTCGTCGGGGAAGGAGAGCGCCATGGCGGAGGAGCGGGGCTGGGTCGGCAGTGGGCGTCAGTCTGTCGGAAGCAGGCCGGCTTCGGCCAACGCCGACAGCGCCCGCTCCAGGGCGATGGCGATGTGGGCGCGATGGCTTCCCCCCTGCACGTAGAGCACATAGGGCTCCCGCAGCGGAGCATCGGCGGAGAACTCACTGGTGCTGCCGTCGATGAAGGTGCCGCCGGCCATCACCAGCTCACTGGCGTAGCCCGGCATCGGGGCCGGCACCGGATCGAGGTAGGAGCCGATCGGCGAGGCGGCCTGGAAGGCTCGGCATATCGTTGTCAGCCGTTCCGGCGTGCCGAGTCGCACCGCCTGGATGCCGTCGCTCCGCTCGCCGCCTGGAGCGGGGTTCACGTCAAAACCCAGATCGCTGAACACCTGCGCCACCAGCTCAGCGCCGATCAGGGCTTCCGCCACCATCTGGGGCGCCAGGAACATCCCCTGAAACAGCAGCCGGTTGAGATCGAAGCTGCTGCCGCCCTCGCTGCCGATGCCCGGCGCGGTGAGCCGGCAGCAGGCCTGCTCCACCAGCGCGGCCCGGCCGGCCACATAGCCGCCGCTGGGGGCGATCGTGCCGCCGAGGTTCTTGATCAGCGAGCCGGCGATCAGGTCAGCCCCCACCGCAGGCGGCTCCAGATCCTGCACCAGCTCCCCGTAGCAGTTGTCCACGAACACCACGCAGTCAGACTGCCGGGCCTTCACCCGCTCCACCAGGCGGCCGATCTCGGCCACCGGGAGCGACCGCCGCCAGCTGTAACCACAGCTCCGCTGGATCAGGACCATCCGGGGCGGGCTGGCCAGGGCATCGCCCAGTCCCTCCCAGTCGACCTCACCATCGGGCAGCAGCTGCAGTTCGTCGTAGGCGACACCGAACTCCGCCAGCGAACCCTGGCCCCTGCCCCGCAGGCCGATCACCTCCTCGAGGGTGTCGTAGGGACGGCCGGTGAGGGCCAGCAGACGGTCACCGGGCCGCAGCACGCCGAACAGGGCCGCGGTGATCGCGTGGGTGCCGCTCACGAACTGAAGCCGCACAGCGGCGGCCTCGGCCTGCAGCACCCGCGCCACCACGCGATCGAGCACCTCGCGGCCCTGGTCGCCATGGCCGTAACCGCTCACCGAGGCGAAGTGCTGCACCCCCACTCGCTCGGCGGCGAAGGCGGCCAGCACCCGCTCCAGCCGCGGCTTCACAGCCGCCGTGTGCCGTGCGGCGAGGGGCGTGAGACGCTCGAAGGCCTGGGCCACCCGCCCAGCGGCCCAGGCGCGGCTGTCGGACGGGGGCATGGGGCTGGAGACCGACATCCGGCCCATGTTGCCGGGCAAGAGGGCGGCTAGATAGCCGCGCGGCCTGTAGCGCGGAGCCAGGGATTCCACCGCGGCGCCAGCTGATCCCCAGGACCTGACGCCGGCCCCTGGCCGTACTCGCGCAACTCCGGCCTTGGTGGTTCGTTCGAATCCGCCCCGGTCCCACCTCCTCCCCCCCCCCCCGGCTGAGGAGCCGCGCGACAGGGCCATGCCGCTGCCCGGCCAGCCCCGCAGCTTCGACTCACCCCGCTGGCTGGAGCGCAGCCTGGTGACCATGGGGGCGCTGGCCTGCCAGAGCGGAGCGATCGAGTGGGTGGGCCTGCACTGCCATCACCACAAGTTTTCAGACCAGCCCAACGACCACCACGATGCCGCCCGCGGGCTGTGGCGGGCACACCGCGAATGGATGCTGCATGAGATTCCGGCTCTGCAGCATGTGGCGCAGCTCACCGGCGACCTGCAGGGCGATCTCTTCTAGCGCCGGCTGGTTCGAGCTCGACATCCCCTGGCAGCACATCCGCCTGCTGCGGGCCCTGGGTCTGGCCCGGCGGGTGCGGCTGGCTCGCTACTGAAGATCCTGGAGCCGGGCCCGGATCGCCGCTGCCAGCTCCACACCGCCGGCCTCCGCGCCGCCGCTGAGGTCGCGGCCGCGGCGGCGGAGCAGCTCGAGAAACCGATCAGGCTCCAGTTCGTCCTCGCCGGCGGCCCCCAGGGCCGCCAGGGTGCGCCGCAGATCGGGGAGCTCGGCAGTCAGCTCGGCAGCGGTGAAGTCGCGCTGGCCGGCCATCACCGCCGCGAAGCGCTCACGCCGCTGCCGCTTGGGCACTGGATACGCGGCCAGAACCTGCTCGCGGCAGAGCCGCCAGGGCCGCCCGGCCGTGAACAGCTCAGCCAGGGCGGCACTCAGGCGGGCGGCCTCCAGCTCGCTGACGCGCAGGTCATAGGCCGGCGGTGGCGGGCGCTGCCCCACGAACACCTCCAGCAACTCGCCCGGGCCCAGCACCGGCTGACCATCGACCTGCACCGGCAGGGCGGAGGCCTCCAGGGCAGCGATCAGCTCGGGCTGACCGTCGAGGCGGGCGCGCAGCGTCTCGCTCAGCTGCCCCTGCCGAACCTCGCTGGCCAGCAACTGGTTGATCCGGCCCAGGGCCAGGAAGACTTCAGGCCCGGGGGAAGCCAGCTTGCCGTTGCGCAGCATCGAGAGCTGGCTGTTATGGATGCGGCCGAGGTCGAGAGCATCCGCCAGGGCCGGCAGCACCCGATGGCTCCAGCCATTGCGCTCATGCCACAGCCGGATCAGATGGGCAAAGGCCACGCGACCGGCGGCGAGCTCCTCCCGATACCCCATCGATTCAGCCGCCCTCGATGATCCGGATTCGTATTGCTACCATGGTAGCGATTGATCAGGAGACGGTCCTGTATGGCCGCCACATCCCTTGCCGGTTCCCCGGCTGNCCGCCNNTCCGCCGGGCCCCCAGCCCGNCGCCACCCGCCGCCCGGCGTTCATCAATGAGGGCATCAACGGGATCCGCCGCGCCTCAGCGCTGCACAGGCCCCGNCGCCGGCGAACCCGCGCCCCACATCAAGCGGGGCACCCGCTGGGGCACCGTGCTGTTCATGGTGGCCATCCATGCTCTGGCGGTGGTGGCCCTGCTGCCCCGCTTCTGGAGCCTGCCCGCCGTCGCCAGCTTCCTGGTGCTCTACTGGGTCACCGCCTGCCTGGGCGTGACGATCGGCTACCACCGCCTGCTCAGCCACCGCGCCTTCCGGGTGCCTCGCTGGCTGGAGCGCTTCTTCACCACCTGTGGCGCCCTGAGCTGCCAGCACGGCCCGATCGACTNGGTGGGTCTGCACCGGCACCATCACAAGTTCTCGGATACGGAGGTGGATCACCACACCAGCCTGAAGGGCTTCTGGTGGAGCCACATGGGCTGGATGTTCCACACGATCCCCGCCATGGGGGCCGTGCCCCGGCTCACCGGCGATCTGGCCAGGGATCCCTACTACCGCTGGCTGAACAACTGGTTCCTGGTGCTGCAGTTGCCCCTCGCTGGCCTGCTCTTCTGGATCGGCACGATCACGGGAGCCGGTGGCTGGGCCCTGGTGCTCTGGGGCATCCCCCTCCGCCTGGTGGTGGTCTATCACTGCACCTGGCTGGTGAATTCGGCCACCCACCTGTGGGGCGAGACGGCCCACGACAGCGGTGACGGCTCCCGCAACAACCCGTTGGTGGCCGCGCTCACCTTCGGTGAGGGCTGGCACAACAACCACCACGCCTTCCCCCACTCGGCCCGCCACGGCTTCGGTCGCCAGATCGACCTCACCTGGCAGCACATCCGCCTGCTGCGCCGCCTCGGCCTCGCCACCGAGGTGCGCCTGCCCCGGGCAGCCGCTCCCGGCGCCAGCCCCATCGCGTAGGCTGCTCGATCGGCTCGCCAACAGATCCCCGTACCTGCACCATGGCCAAGCGCGTTCAAGTCGTTCTCAGCGAAGACGTCCTCAGCCTGGGCAGGGACGGAGACCTGGTGGAAGTGGCCCCCNGCTACGCCCGCAACTTCCTGCTTCCCACCGGCAAGGCCGTTCCCCTCACCCCGGCGGTGATGCGCCAGGTGGAGGCCCGGCGCGCCAAGGAAGCCGAGCGGCAGGCCGCCCTCAAGGCCGAGGCCGAGGCGTTCCGCACCGCTCTGGCCACCATCGGCCGCTTCACCGTGAAGAAGCAGACCGGTGGTGATGACGTGCTGTTCGGCACCGTGACCAACGGTGATGTGGCCGAGGCCATCGAGGCCGCCACCAAGAAGGAGGTCGACCGCCGCAGCATCAGCGTGCCGGAGATCCACCGCACCGGCTCCTACAAGGTTCAGGTCAAGCTCCACCCCGAGGTCACCGCCGAGATCAACCTCGAGGTGATCAGCCACTGAGGTCCAGGCGGGCCTTCGGCCGACCTGAGCTCGCCCTTCAGGGGCCTGCACGCTCCCGCCGGCCACCCCAGCCATGGGGTGGCCTTTGTGTTGAGGCCCCACCGGCAGCGCTCCAGGGGTGGCTCAAACGCCCCATCCCCAGCCAAGATCGAACACCCGCCCGCCACGCCTCCACGACCGCCATGGTGAGCGTTCCCCTCAACCCGAGCGGCCGTGAGGCCCGGCAGCGGCGCAGTGCCGGACCTGAGGCCGGCGCGGAGGCCCGCTTCGAGGCCCTGCCCGATGCGGTGCCGCCCCAGAACCTGGAAGCCGAGGAGGCCGTGCTGGGCGGCATCCTGCTGGACCCCGACGCCATCGGCCGCGTGGCCGACCTGCTGCGCCTGATGCCTTCTATCTGAGCGCTCACCGGGAGATCTACCGCACCGCCCTGATGCTGCACGGCCAGGGCAAACCGACCGACCTCACCGCGATGACCGCCTGGCTGGCCGACACCGGCCAGCTGGAGAAGGTGGGCGGCCAGGGGCGGCTGGTGGAGCTGGTGGAGCGGATCAGTTCCACGGCCTCGATCGAGCAGGTGGCACGGCTGGTCCATGACAAACATCTGCGCCGCCAGCTGATCCGCTCCGGCAACACGGTGATCGCCCTCGGCTTCGATGCGAGCAAGCCGATGGATCAGGTGCTCGACGAGGCCGAGCAGACGATCTTCGCGATCAGTCAGGAGAAGCCCAGCCAGGGCCTCACCCCGACGGCCGAGATCCTCACCAGCACCTTCAACGAGATCGAGAGCCGCTCCCTGGGCACTGCGGTGGCCGGCATCCCGGTGAACTTCTACGACCTGGATGCCATCACCCAGGGGCTGCAGCGCAGCGATCTGATCATCGTCGCCGGCCGACCGGCCATGGGCAAGACCTCGATCGTGCTCAACATCGCCAAGAACGTGGCCCAGCTGCACCAGCTGCCGGTCTGCGTCTTCTCGCTGGAGATGAGCAAGGAGCAGCTCACCTACCGGCTGCTGTCGATGGAGGTGGGGATCGAGAGCGGCCGGCTGCGCACCGGCCGGC
>NZ_LFEK01000011.1 GCF_001039265.1 Synechococcus sp. GFB01
CGAGCGCTTCCACCCACTCCTCCAACACGCTCATCAGCCGCTGGCTCATGTCGGCGTAGAGGGCGTAGTTGGAGCTGCGCACGATCACCCCGAGGCGCTCGAGCTGGCGCTGCACCTGGAACCAGGGCTGGCCCATGCGGATGCCCAGGGCGCGCGCCTCGGCGCTGCGCGACACGATGCAGCCGTCGTTGTTGGAGAGCACCACCAGCGGCCGGCCGATCACGGCCGGATCCACCACCGCTTCGCAAGAGGCGTAGAAGTTGTTGCCGTCGATCAGCACGGTGGCCTGGCGGCCGTTGGCCGGGGCGTGGAGGGCAGACCCGTTGGGCATGGCGGCTCCGGGGAGAGGCGGCTCGGAGGCTGTTCAGAGGCTGTGGATGGCGTGGATCGCCACGCCCCAGATGCGGGCGTCGTCGCTGGCGGCCAGGTCCAGCGGCGGGTAGTCGGGATGGGCCGCTTCCAGCCGCCAGCGGCCCCGGTGGCGGGTCAGGTACTTGAGCGTGAAGGCCCCCTCGAGGACGGCCACCACCACCCGGCCGGCGCGGGGCTCGATCGCCCGGTCCACCACCAGCAGATCGCCGTCGAGGATGCCGGCGCCGCGCATCGAATCGCCGCTCACCCGCAGGAAGAAGGTGCTGCTGGGGTGGCGGATCAGCACGTCGTTGAGATCGATGCGGCTTTCCACGTAGTCGTCGGCCGGGCTGGGGAAGCCGGCCGCCACGCTGGCGCCGGCCAGGGGGAGGGTCCGCTCCGGCCGCTGGGGCCGCAGGCCGGCCAGCAGGCTCAGTGTCGCTGCCCGGCCCGGCTCAGGTCCGGATGGCTTACGCAGCTCGGGTGCTCCCGGCACGACGGTCGACAGGCATCACAGCTCCGATAGTACGCCTGTTCTATGTGCCCGCGGGTTGCAGGCGGGCCAGGGTGAGGCGGGCTTGCGGGTCCTGCTCCAGGACCACCAGCGAGCTGGATCCGCAGCTCGCGGCGGCCCGACTCACGCTGCTGCTCGGCCCGAGCAGCAGCCCATGGCCGCCGCATACCGCGGCTGAAGGCATCTCGCTGCTCCGTGAGAAGGCCTTGCCCCGGTGCAGGATCTCGACGCGGCCGTGGGTATGGATCCTCAGGGAATACCAGCTCTTGCCCACCACCTGGATCGGTTCATCCCCGCGCGCCTCCCGCAGGCCCGATCGGCCAGTGCCAGCCGAGGCTCCTGAACCGTGACGCGGTAGGCCTGCATCACAGGCGGGGCGAGCAGCAGCAGGCCGATGACGCAGGCGGCCAGGAGCGCTCCCAGGCCAAGCCGTGGCCGGCGTCCCCGCCAGGCGGCCCAGCCGCCGCAGACCCCCAGCAGCGCCAGTCCCGCCACCGTGGCGGGTGATCCCAGCAGGGCGCGCAGGGCCAGGCTGAAGGCCGCTGCATTGCGGCTGGTGGGGATCAGCAGGGAGGGCATCCAGCCCAGCAGGAGGGCCGCCGCCAGCAACAGCGCCGCGATGATGCCGAGCAGGATTCGGCTGAGCCGATCGGAGGCCGGTTGGGGCTGCTGTGACGGCCAGAAGAAGTGGGCGGCGGCGATGGCGGTGGGAGGCAGGCTGGAGAGGATGTAGTGGGGCAGCTTGGTGGAGGCCAGACTCAGCAGCCCCACGGTCACGGCGATCCAGATCGTGCACAGCACCAACAGGGGTTCGCTCCGGAGCCGGCGCCGCCAGTGGCGGGGATCGAGGGCATCGCCCTGGATCAGGGCGGCGAGGGCGGGGAGACTCCAGGGGGCCGTGAGGGCTGGATAGGCGAGCAGGTAGTAGAACCAGGGGCCGGCATGGTCATCGAGTTCGCTGGTGAAGCGGCTCAGGTGGCTGCGGCCCAGGTAGTTGGCAAGGAAGGCGTTGCCCTGGTCGTGCCATGCCGCCAGGTGCCAGGGGAGGGCAACCAGCACCAGGCCCAGCAGCAGCGCCGCGGCGAAGCGCCAGGTGAACGGCCGGCGGGCAGCCGGGCCGGCGACGGTCAGAAACACCGAGGCCGTGGCGAACGGCAGCGCCAGGCTGAGCAGCCCTTTGGCCAGCACGCCCACGCCCAGCGCGATTCCGGTCAGCCAGCCGGCGAGTGCCTGCTGCCGCGGCGACTGGCCGCCGTGCCGGCTGAGCAGAAAGACGATCGTCAGAGCCGTGGTGATGCTGGCGGTGAGGTAGATGTCATGCAGGGCGATCCGTGAGAAGCCGGCATAGGCGGGCATCAGACCGAGGATCGCCGCGGCACTCACGGCACGGCTCAGCCCCCGCAGGCTGGCACCGTCGCTGCGGCCGAATCGGCAGAGCAGCAGGGTGGCGCCGAGGCCGATGCAGCCGGCTGTGGCCGCGCCAAGGCGCGGCAGCCAGGGGGCCTGGGGCGCGAGGCGGAGCAGCAGGGCACCGATCCAGTAGGGCAGGGGAGGTTTGTCGAAATAGGGCAGTCCGTCGGTGGCAGGGGTGACCCAGTCACCGCTCACGGCCATCGAACGGGCGATCTCCAGCTGGAGCGCTTCTGTCTTGTCGAGCGGCGCCAGAAGGTCGATGCCGTTGAAGAAGCAGAGCCAGCAGAGGAATGCGATCAGCACGAAGACCCCAGCCGCCACGACGGAGCGGTGGGGCAACAACGGTTCCCGGCGGGGGACCCGTTGTTCGACAGCACCATTGGATCGGCTCATGTGGATCGGCTCATGTCGGTCGGAACGCTCTCCCTCGGGTTGGGCGACCGAGAGCGGCTGGACATCAGCGCAACGCTACGGGGCCTCGCGGCGCAGGCTCGTGGCCTCAGGCCTTGCAGGCGGGGGCACAGCGATGCCCATCGACGCTGGTGGACCGGCCGGGCCTGGCGGCTGCAGACTGGCTGTCACTTGAGGCGGCACCGATGCGGACTGCGGTGGGGGCGGATCCCTGGGCGCTCGGGCTGGCCCTGGTGGCCCTGGCCGGCGCTGCCCGGGCCGAGCCGGGGATCCGGGCCGAGTACCGCTGCGGCGAAGGCCCCGACGCCGAGCGCGTGACGGTCTTCTTTTTCAATCAGACCCCCAGCGCCGCCGTGCTGCTGACGGGCCGGCAAGCCACGCGCCTGGCGATCACGCACACCGCCAGTGGTGCTCGCTACGGCGATGCTGAGCAGAGCTTCTGGGTCAAGGGGGACAGGGCCCTCTGGGAGCGCGGCCAGGCGCCGGCCCTCAGATGCGAACAGGTCGCTTCCTGAGCCGGCGCCGCTTGTGACGATGCCGCCGCAGTCAGCACCCGGCCTCGCCGGCCTCCCCGGCCGCGACCTGCTGCGCCGGGGGTCGGCGCTGAGCGGATTGCTGCTGGTGCTCTTTCTGGTGCTGCATCTGGCCGGGGTGGCGCTGGCGCCGCTGGCCCCAGCCCGGTTCGAGGCCTTGGCCGCAGCCCTGCACCGGAGCGTCTGGCTGCCTGCCGCCGAGCTGGGCCTGCTGGCGGTTGCCCTCGCCCACCTGGGCCTGAGCCTGGTCCGCTGGCTGGCCAACCGGCGCGCCGGCAACAGCGCTGTGCTGCGCAGCCGCCGCAGCGGGCCACTGGCCCCGCTGGCGGCACTGGCGGCCCGCAGCCAGGCGCTCGGCGGACTCGTGCTGCTGCTGTTTCTGGTCGTGCACCTCGACCAGCTGCGCTGGTCGAGGCCCTGCAGGGTGCCGAGCTGGCGGCTGTGCGGGCGGTTCTGGCCAGTCCCTGGAGCCTGCTGATCTATCTGGGGGCGGCGCTGGCGCTGGCCCTGCACCTCTTCCACGGCGGCGAGGCCGCCCACCGCAGCCTGGGGCTGCTGGAGCCGGCCAACGGCGGCCGCATCCGCCTTGGCGCAAGGCTGCTGGCGCTGCTGCTGGGCGGCGGCTTCGCGCTGGTCGCGCTGGCGCTCGCCCCCACGGCCCCGGGCGGATTCCCATGAGCGCTCTGCCCGATCCCAGGCTGCCGGCCGGTCCGATCGCCGATGCCTGGCGCCGCACCCGCGAGGATCTGCCGCTGATCAGCCCGCTGCGCAAGCGGCAGCTGCACCTGCTGGTGGTGGGCACCGGTCTGGCCGGAGCCTCGGCGGCGGCCACCCTGGCGGAGCAGGGCTACCGCGTCACGGTGCTCACCTATCACGACAGCCCGCGGCGGGCCCATTCGGTGGCGGCCCAGGGGGGAATCAACGCCGCCAAGAATTACGCCGGCGACGGCGACAGCGTCGGCCGTCTGTTCGCCGACACCCTGCGAGGCGGCGACTTCCGCGCCCGGGAGGCCGGCTGCATGCGCCTGGCGGAACTCAGCAGCGCGATCATCGATCAGTGCGTGGCCCAGGGGGTGCCGTTCGCCCGCGAGTACGGCGGCACCCTGGCCAGCCGCAGCTTCGGCGGAGCGCTGGTCAGCCGCACGTTCTACGCCCGCGGCCAGACCGGCCAGCAGCTGCTCTACGGCGCCACCCAGGCGCTGCTGCGCCAGGTGGCCGCCGGCCGGATCACCCTGCTGCCCCGTCGTGACGTGCTCGATCTGGTCACCGTGGATGGGGTGGCCCGCGGCGTGGTCTGTCGCGATCTGATCAGCGGTTCGCTGGAGGTGCACACCGCCCAGGCGGTGCTGCTGGCCACGGGCGGCTACAGCAACGTCTACTTCCTCTCGACCAATGCGCTCCGATCCAATGCCAGCGCGATCTGGCGCGCGCACCGGCAGGGGGCCCTCTTCGCCAACCCCTGCTTCACCCAGATCCACCCCACCTGCATCCCCAGCGGCGACCCTGGCCAGAGCAAGCTCACGCTGATGAGCGAGAGCCTGCGCAACGACGGGCGTGTGTGGGTGCCGGCGATCCCCGGCGACCTGCGGCCGCCGGATCGGATCCCCGAGGGCGAGCGCGATTACTTCCTGGAGCGCCTCTATCCCCGCTACGGCAATATGGCGCCCCGCGATCTGGCCTCCCGCCGCGCGCGAGAGCTCTGCAACGCCGGCCACGGGGTCGGCCCCGGCGGCCGCTCGGTGTATCTCGATCTGCGCGACGCCCTCGCCGAGCAGGGGCGCGGGCCGATCGCGCAGCGCTACGGCAACCTGCTGGAGATGTATGAGCGGATCACCGGTGACGATCCCTACGCGGTGCCGCTGCGCATCTACCCGGCTCCTCATTACACGATGGGCGGTCTCTGGGTCGACTATCAGCTGATGAGCTCGATCCCGGGGCTGTTCGTTCTGGGCGAGGCCAACTTCTCCGATCACGGCGCCAACCGGCTCGGCGCCAGCGCCCTGATGCAGGGCCTTGCCGATGGCACCTTCATCGCGCCGGCCAGCGTGACGGCCTGGCTGGCGGGCCACCCCACGCCGGAGCTGGGCGCCGATCACCCGGCCTGCCGCGAGGCGCTGCAGCGGGCCCGGGGCCGCATCGAGGGGCTGCTGGCGGTCGCGGGGTCGCGGCCGGTGGATGGCTTCCACCGCCAGCTGGGGGCGCTGATGATCCATCGCTGCGGCATCAGCCGCGATGCCGCCGGGCTGCGGGCGGGCCTGGAGGAGGTGGCGGCGCTGGAGCAGCGCTTCCTGGCGGAGGTGCGGGTGCCGGGCGGTGCGGCCGGTCCGAACCCTGAGCTGGAGAAGGCGCTCCGTGTGACGGATTTCTTCGGTCTGGCTCAGCTGATGCTGCGCGATGCCCTGGCCCGCGAGGAGAGCTGCGGCGCTCACTTCCGAGAGGAGCACCAGACCGAGGCGGGAGAGGCGCGACGCGACGACGACCGCTTCGCGCACATCGCGGCCTGGGAGCACAGGGGCGACGGCGCCGACCCGATCCGTCATGCCGAACCCCTGCGCTTCACCGTTCTGCAGCCCAGCGCCCGCAGCTACCGATGAGTCGCACCGTGTCGCTGACGCTGCGGATCTGGCGCCAGGAGGCCCCCGGCCAGCCCGGCGCCTTCGAGACCTACCGGCTGGAGCAGGTCTGCACCGACCTGTCGTTGCTGGAGGCGCTGGATCAGCTCAACGAACGGCTGATCATCGCCGGTGAGCGGCCGGTGCACTTCGACCACGACTGTCGTGAGGGCATCTGCGGCAGCTGCGGCTTCCTGGTGAACGGGCAGGCCCATGGGCCCAGGGCGGCCACCAGCGTTTGTCAGCTCTACCTGCGCCAGTTCAGCGACGGCGCCACGCTCACACTGGAGCCCTGGCGCGCCAGGGCCTTCCCGCTGATCCAGGACCTGGTGGTGGATCGCTCCGCCCTCGACCGGGTGATCGCCGCAGGCGGCTACTGCTCCGTGAACGCCGGTCAGGCCCCCGAGGCCAACGCCATCCTGGTGGGTCAGGAGCAGGCGGCTGCGGCCTTCGCGACGGCCACCTGCATCGGCTGCGGCGCCTGTGTGGCCAGTTGTCGCAACGCCTCCGCCAGCCTGTTCGTGGCCGCCAAGCTGGCCCACCTCGCCCAGCTCCCGCAGGGCCAGCCGGAACGGCGCCGCCGCGCCCGCGCCCTCGAGACCCAGATGGCGGCCGAGGGTTTCGGCAGCTGCAGCAGCAACCTCGAGTGCGAGGCGGTCTGCCCGAAGCAGATCTCCGCCGACTGGATCAGCTGGATGCAGGGTGAGGCGCGCCGCTGAAACGGCGTACGAACCGGCTCAGGGGCATGGGCCCGCAGCGGCGTTGCCAGCCGATGCCCTCCGGGTAGCGGCGCCAGCAGCTCAGCTCCGCCCCCCAGGGCCTCATCCGGATCAGGTAGCGGTAGCTGGCCTGCTGTCCGACCGGACAGGCATCCGCCGCCCCGAGGCTGGGCAGGGGTTCGAACACGCTGAGCAGCTCCTCGAGGCCGTGCGGTGGCCTGGAGGTGCTCTGCAGAGCCGCTCCCAGAAGGCTGGCGATGCTCTGGGGGAAGCCGTCATCCGGCAGCCACCAATGATGCTGGGTCGACGAGTGCACGTGCAGCAGGGAGATCAGGGCAGGGCTGGCCATGGTCGACGCGCAGGGCGTCCTTGCGGAGGGCGTCCTTCCAGTGCCCCGGCCGTCTCGTGCCCCGGATCTCCCGGCCGCCCCGCCATGCCCAGGCAGGGGCCGCCTCCACAGGCCGTGGGTTCGCTTTGCTGAAGCCGACGTCTACCCGACGGTTGCCATATGGCGCATCAGGTCGATGCACTTGCAGCTGTAACCCCATTCGTTGTCGTACCAGGCCACCAGCTTCACGAACGTGTCGCTCAGGGCGATGCCGGCCTTGGCATCGAACACCGAGGTGCAGCTCTCGCCGAGGAAATCGGTGCTCACAACATCGTCCTCGGTGTAGCCGAGGATGCCGGCCATCGCTCCTTCGCTGGCGGCTTTCATGGCCGCCTTGATCTGCTCATAGCTGGCTGGTCGCTCGAGGTTCACGGTGAGGTCCACCACCGAGACGTCCGGTGTGGGCACGCGGAAGGCCATGCCGGTGAGCCTGCCGTTGAGCTCGGGGATCACCTTGCCCACGGCCCTGGCGGCACCGGTGGAGCTGGGGATGATGTTCTGGCCGGCACCGCGGCCGCCTCGCCAGTCCTTGGCGGAGGGGCTGTCGACCGTCTTCTGTGTGGCGGTGACCGCGTGCACCGTCGTCATCAGCCCGGTGACGATGCCGAAGTTGTCGTGCACCACCTTGGCGATCGGTGCCAGGCAGTTGGTGGTGCAGCTGGCATTCGACACGATGTCCTGGCCGGCGTAGCTGGCGTGGTTCACACCCATCACGAACATCGGCGTGGCGTCCTTCGACGGCGCGCTCATCACCACCCGCTTCGCGCCGGCCTGGATGTGGGCACGGGCCTTGTCATCGCTCAGGAAGAGGCCGGTGCTCTCCAGCACATACTCGGCCCCCACATCGCCCCAGCGCAGCTGGCCCGGATCGCGCTCAGCGGTGATGCGGATCGTGCTGCCGTTCACCACCAACTGGCCGCTCTCGACCCGCACATCAGCCTGGAAGCGGCCGTGGGTGGAGTCGTAGCGCAGCATGTAGGCCAGATACTCGGGGTCGATCAGATCGTTGATCGCCACCACTTCCACCTCGGCCATCGCACANGCGCGACGGAACACGAGCCGGCCGATCCGGCCGAAGCCGTTGATGCCGATGCGGAGGGTCATGGGGAAGCAGCTGGAGCACCGCAGGCAGCCTAAGGAGTCGGTTCAACGCGACAGCACAGGCTTCGCGCAGACGCCGCTCCTGCCATCGGCGAAGGCCATGCCGATGCGGGCGTTGCGCCGGTCCTCCTCGCTGTCACCCGCCTGAACGATCGCCTCGAGCAGCGCATCCGCGTAACGGCGGCGCTGCTCGGGGGTGATCACCCCATCCCGCTCCAGGGCGCAGAGCACCCGCATGGCGCCGTTCCCCTTGCCGAACATCAGCATGAACGATTCCTTCTGGGTGAGCTGACCGCTGCTTGTCGCCTCCGCGGCATCAGCCCGCGGCGCGACGCAGACCAGACCCAGCAGGCAGAAGCCGATGGCGGCGCAACGCACGGCTGCCAGGCTCATGCGTCGTCGTCCTCGAGCAGCAGTTGCTGGAACGCCGTGTAGAGATCGAGGCTCTCGGAAGGGGGGCGCTGGCCACGCCCCCCGGCTGGGGACGGTCCCCGACGGCTCCTGGTCCGGGGAGGTGGAGGCTCGCTCACAGCTGCCGCCGGCATGGTGGGCTGGCGGCGCTTCTCGAGCTGCCGCAGGCGGTCGAGCAGATGGGGCGGCACGGTGCCGTCCGGGCTGGCCTGCATGAGCTCCCGGAACAGTTGCTCAGGATCCTCCTCGGTCTCCACGCGATGGCGCAGCGGCTCGGCAGGTGCCGGGCGCACCGGTNGATTNCCGGTGGGGGGAGGGGCTGGGGCAGGCTGCGGCCCAGCTGACGCAGGCGCTCGAGGCTGTGGGGATCGAAGCTCATCGCTCGGCACCCTCAGCTGCAGCCCAGCGTGTCGCGGGTCTCACGACCGGTCACCGGGTTGGTGCCGCTCGCCACGGCGCAGAGAGACTTGAGCGCATCCCCCCGCAGCGGCACGTTGGTGAAATCGGCTCCCTCCACGCGCAGGGCCCCGCTGAACTTGGTGTTGAAGGCGAAGGCGTTCTCGAGCACCGCATTGCGCAGGTCGGTACTGTCGAACACCGCCGAATCCAGGGTCGCTTCGCGCAGGTTCGTGTTGCTGAGATCGGCATCCTGGAGCTTGGCTCCGAACAGGCTCGCCCCCTGCAGGTCGGCGCCGGAGAGATCCGCGTCCCGCAGGTTGGTGAGGTTGAAGGTGGCTCCGCGGAGATCCTGCCCGTGGTAGTCGGCGCCGATCAGCACCTGCTTGGCCACGTCCACGGCAGCGGCTGCCGGCGCAGCCGGCAGGCACCAGATCATTGCGAGCAGCGGCAGCAGCAGAGCGACGCGCCACAGGCGGGCAGCCAGCCGATGGGGATGCGCGGGATGTGCGGAACGCATGGGCCGGATCCGACTGCAGCAACCCTAGGGGGTGTGGGAACGCTGGCGGCAGCGGAGTTCCCCTTCCATGGTTCGCACCGTCCTGCGCCGGCGTGGCGACTGGGCCGAGCAAAGAGCCCTGCGGCTGCTGCGATCCCGCGGTTGGCAGCTGCTCAGCCGCCAGTGGAGCTGCCGCTGGGGTGAACTCGACCTGGTGCTCGGCAAGGACCGCTGCCCTCCGCGGATCCTTGTGGTGGAGGTCAAGGGGCGCCGCCGCGGCGGCCCCGATGCCTGGGGGCGTTCCNGCCTTCAACCGACACAAGCTGCTGCGACTGCAGCGCAGCTGGAGCTGCTGGCTGGCCAGCCATNCCGGCTGGGCTGAGGCGCGGGTTGAACTGGTGCTGGCGCTGGTTCCCCTGCCGCCCGTCAGGGCGCCGGTGCGCTGGATCCGTCCGTGACCCCGGTTGGCGGCTTGGTGCCGGCCGGGGGCATGCTGTAGTCGATCGTGCAGCGGTAGCGGTCATTGCCCCTGCCGACCTCCACGATCTGGCAGCGCTCCCGCCCCACCACGGCACCGCGGGGCAGCTGCTGGCGGGCCCTCTGCAGGGCATTGTCGCGGTCCCAGACTGACTCGGCGGTGACGCTGCCCGCCCGGCTGGGCGCTGCGGCGCTCAGCAACAACAGCAGGCAGCCGAGTGCCACACGGGAGGACATGGCGGTGATCGTGGCTGGCAGGGTGGAGGGGCCGCAGGCCCTGCACTCGGTGTAGCGCTGGCAGGCAGTCTGTGGGAAGCCGTCGCCGGCGGCCCCGCTCCATGCCCCTCATCCCAGCCGCTTCCCCGATGAGTTTCCGCGGCCACCACGCCCGCAAGCGTTTCGGTCAGCACTGGCTGGTGGATGCTGACGTGCTGGATCGGATCGTCGGCGCCGCGGGGCTGGGGCCGTCGGATCGGGTGCTGGAGGTGGGCCCGGGCCGTGGGGCCCTCACCCAGCGGCTGCTGGCATCCCCCGCCGCGGCGGTGGCGGCGGTCGAGCTGGACCGGGATCTGATCAGCGGGCTCCGCCACCGCTTCGGGCAGGATCCACGCTTCTCCCTGCTGGAGGGGGATGCCCTGGCCGTGACCCTGCCCCCCGCCGACAAGGTGGTGGCCAACATCCCCTTCAACATCACAGGCCCGCTCCTGGAGCGCCTGCTGGGACGGCTCGACCGTCCCCTTGATCCGCCCTATCGGCGTCTGGTGCTGCTCGTGCAGCAGGAGGTGGCCGAGCGCATCCGCAGCCGCCCCGGCAGCAGCGCCTACTCGGCCCTGAGCGTGCGCCTGCAGTTGCTGGCCGACTGTCGCAGCGTCTGCAGCGTGCCGCCGCGCTGTTTTCAGCCCCCGCCCAGGGTGATGAGCGAGGTGATCGCCCTAGACCCATGGCCCGCCGAGCGCCGTCTCGGCTCCGATCTGGCCCGGGGTGTGGAGCAGCTGCTGCGGCGCTGCTTCGCGGCCCGTCGCAAGATGGTCGGCAGCACCCTCAGGGGTATCACGGCCCCGGAGGTGCTGGTCCACCTGGCTGCCCAGGCCGGGGTGAGCCTGCAGCAGCGGCCCCAGGAGCTGGCACCCCAGGCCTGGGTGGCGCTGGCGGCCGGCTTGAATCGCCTCAAGGATCCGCCTGTCGCGGCGGCGGACTCCGGCCGTCCTGCCGCATCGCCATGACCGACCTCACCGTCTGGGCCCCGGCCAAGATCAATCTCCATCTGGAGGTGCTCGGCCTTCGGCGCGACGGCTTCCATGAGCTGGCCATGGTGATGCAGAGCATCGACCTGCTCGATGGTCTGGAGTTCGCCCCGGCGGCCGATGCCCGCATCCGGCTCAGCTGTGACCGCCCCGACCTGCCCACCGACGGTTCCAACCTGATCGTGCGGGCGGCTGAGCTGCTCCGCAGCCGCAGCGGCCTGCCGGAACTGGGTGCCCGGATCCATCTGCGCAAGCGCATTCCGGTGGGAGCGGGGCTGGCTGGCGGCTCCAGCGACGGCGCCGCTGNCCTGGTGGGCCTCAATGCCCTCTGGGGGCTCGGCTGTTCCAGCGCCGAGCTGCAGCAGCTGGCCGGCGAGCTTGGCTCCGACATGCCCTTCTGCCTTCACGGGGGCACCCAGCTCTGCTTCGGTCGGGGTGAACGCCTCGAACCGGTGCCCGAGCCGCCGGCAGAGGGTATGGCGGTGCTGCTGCTCAAGCATCCCCAGGCCAGCGTCAGCACCCCGTGGGCCTATGGCCGCTGCCGTGAGCTGCGGGGCGATGGGTATCTCGCCGACGAGAGCGCCTTCGAGCAACGGCGCCAGGTGTTGCGCCGCGCCCCTCTGCTGGCGGCTCTGGCGGCGGTGCAGGAGCTGCCGACGCTGCGCAACGATCTGCAGGGCGTTGTCGAGGCGGAGGAGCTCACCGTGCGACAGGGCCTTCAGTGGCTGCGTGGTCTGGCTGGGCCCCTGGCGGTGGCGATGAGCGGCTCAGGACCCAGTGTCTTCGCCCTGTTCGCCGATCTGGAGACGGCTCTAGCAGCTCAGGAGCAGCTCACGGGAGCCCTCGAGACCGGCGGCTTCGAGAGCTGGTGCTGCCTGCTGCGCCGTCAGGGTGTCAGCCTGGATCGGTGAACGAGCCCACTCCCACCACGGACGCAGACGCCCAGTCCGCTCCCGAACGGCGCAAGGGTCCGCTGAGCTTTCTTTCCGGCGCGCTCACATCCGGGTTGCTGGCCTGGCTCTGCCTGGGCCTCAGCCGCCGTCTGGCAGTCCATTACGCCCATCACCCACCGCACTACAGCTCAGCCATCGCCCAGAACATCGCCACGGCCCTGAAGACCCTGATCGTGGGCATGGCGTTCCTGGCCACCTTCAGCTTCGCCTTCATCGGCCTGGGCCTGCTGCTGGTGTTCCTGCGCAGCCTGGTGCCGGTGAAGCCTGCCGGGAGTGGTTGAGCTGAACCTCAGCGCACCGGCAGCATCAGATGGGCATAGGGGGTTCCAGCCCACATCACGTAGGGCTGGCGCGTGTCCGGTCGCGGCCCGCTGAGGTAGCCCGCCAGGGTTTCCGGGCCGATGCCGACGAGCATCACGTGAGGTCCCGTCTCGATCCAGGCATCCCCAGGCGATGGGCCCTTGGCCCACGGATCGGTGTTGCTGGCGTCGGTGCCCCCGGCCAGCATGTACATGAACCCGGGCTTGTTCTGGTTCGGTGGCTTGTGGCCGATCCACTGGCCAGCCCATTCCATGGCGTTGGCATCGCCGCACATCGGATCGGGTCCCGGGGTGCTGGGGCTGTCCGGCAGGCAGGTGAAGTTGTTGCTGCCCTGGCGCAGCACGGTGCTGTTTCCTGCTGCATCGATCAGCACCACCGCCGCCTTGCTGGAGAGGGCGATCGGTGCAGCGCTCTCGGCACTGCGGATCAGCTCGGCCGTGGATGCTGGCCTCTGCATCGATTGTCCCCCCGCCGCATGGCCACCAGCGGCTTGCGCCGGATGGCCTCCCACCAGCAGGACTGCGCCGAGCAGGGCCAGCTGGCGTGCGACCGACAGATCAGTAACCGTCAGATCAGCGACGGACATCACAAGGCCGTGCAGGGGCTGCGCCCAGCATCGCTGCGGTGCTGATCGGCGGCATCGGCCTTTCTACCCAACTCCCGCGGCGGTCAGGCTTCCATCGACCTAGGCTCTGACGAGGTACGGCGTTGCTGATGACCCTCCACGACCTGGGTCTGCTGGTCACTCTGCTGCTGCCGGGGATGCTCCTCTCGGTGCTCGTTCTCAGCACATTTGCAGCAGGCGGCTGAGATAGGTTGGCCGGCGACGAGGAACGCTCTGCCGTGGCCGAAACGCTGCTGTTCAATGCCCTGCGCGAGGCCATCGACGAAGAGATGGCGCGCGATCCCCACGTCTGCGTGATGGGCGAGGACGTGGGCCACTACGGCGGCTCCTACAAGGTGACCAAGGACCTCTACGACAAATACGGCGAGCTGCGCGTGCTCGATACCCCAATCGCCGAGAACGCCTTTACGGGCATGGCCGTGGGAGCCGCGATGACCGGCCTGCGGCCGATCGTGGAGGGCATGAACATGGGCTTCCTGCTGCTGGCCTTCAACCAGATCTCCAACAACATGGGGATGCTGCGCTACACCAGCGGCGGCAATTACACGATCCCGGCCGTTGTGCGTGGTCCGGGTGGTGTCGGCCGCCAGCTCGGAGCCGAGCACAGCCAGCGGCTGGAGGCCTATTTTCACGCCGTGCCGGGCATCAAGATCGTGGCGGTGAGCACACCCACCAACGCCAAGGGCCTGATGAAGGCTGCCATCCGCGACAACAATCCCGTGCTCTTCTTCGAGCACGTGCTGCTTTACAACCTCTCTGAGGAGATCCCCCAGGGCGACTACATCTGCGCTCTCGACAAGGCCGAGATCGTACGTAAGGGGAAGGATCTGACGATCCTCACCTACTCCCGTATGCGCCATCATTGCATCAAGGCCCTGCAGCTGCTCGAGGCGGAGGGTGTGGATGTGGAACTGATCGACCTGATCAGCCTCAAGCCCTTCGACATGGACACCATCCGGGCTTCGATTCGCAAGACCCACAAGGTGGTGATCGTGGAGGAGTGCATGAAGACCGGTGGCATCGGTGCCGAGCTGATGGCCCTGATCACCGAGCAGTGCTTCGACGATCTGGATGCCAGGCCCGTTCGCCTCTCCTCCCAGGACATTCCCACGCCTTATAACGGCACCTTGGAAAACCTCACGATCATCCAGCCCCACCAGATCATGGAAGCTGCCCTGGCTCTCAAGGCCGGCAGCCTCTGATCCTCAGCGAGATTTCTGATGGCCCGTCAACAGGGATGGTTGGCCCTGATCCTCGCCCTGGCGATCGCCTCGGCCGCGCTGCTGGTCAGCTTTCCGCTCCAGTTAGGGCTCGATCTGCGCGGTGGTAGCCAGCTCACCCTCAAGGTCATGCCGGCCGGCGCGATCAGGACCGTGGAGAAGGAGCAGCTTGAAGCTGTCAAGGAGGTCCTGGAGCGACGCATCAACGGTCTGGGTGTCGCCGAGTCGACCCTGCAGACGGTGGGTGACGACCAGCTGGTACTACAGTTACCCGGCGAGCAGGATCCCAGCCGTGCTGCCAGGGTGCTCGGTACCACAGCGCTTCTTGAATTCCGCGCTCAGAAACCCGGCACCGAGCAGCGCATGCAGGAGTTGCTCAAGCTGCGCCGCGCGGCGCAGGCTCTGGAGGCCCGGCTCAGCACTCCCGCCGCAGAGGCTGATCCCGCCCGCCAGCGCGACCTTCAGAAGGTGAAGACGGATCTCGACCGCCTCAATGTCGACATCCTGTCACTGTTCGAACCGGCCCAGCTCACCGGCAGGGATCTGGTGGCTGCCGGGCGGCAACAGCAGCAGACCGGCACCGCCTGGGATGTGACTCTGAATTTCACGCGAGAGGGTGGTGATCGCTTCGCCGCTCTCACCAAGTCGATCGCCGGCAGCGGCCGGCTCCTNGGGGATCGTGCTTGATGGCCGCTCGATCAGCGAGGCCAGTGTGGGGCCTGAANTTCAGGCGGCCGGGATCACGGGGGGCGCCGCCAGCATCACCGGGAACTTCACAGCCGAAGAGGCCCGTGAACTCGAAGTGCAGCTGCGGGGTGGTTCTCTGCCCCTGCCCGTGAAGATCATCGAGGTGCGCACGGTGGGTCCCACCCTCGGTGCCGAGAACGTGCGCACCAGTCTCGTGGCGGGCCTGGTGGGCCTCAGCCTGGTGGCGATCTTCATGGTCTTGGTCTACCGCCTTGCCGGGGGGGTGGCGGTGGTGGCCCTGTCGCTCTATGCCCTGTTCAACCTCGCCATCTATACCCTGATCCCCGTAACCCTCACCCTGCCCGGGATCGCCGGCTTCATTCTCTCGATCGGCATGGCCGTGGATGCCAACGTGCTGATCTTCGAGCGCATCAAGGAGGAGCTCCGTGCCGGCAACACCCTGATCCGCTCGATCGACACGGGCTTCTCCCTGGCCTTCTCATCGATCCTCGACGGCCATGTCACGGGGCTGATCAGCTGCGCAGCTCTCTTCGCCCTGGGAACGGGTCTGGTCAAGGGCTTCGCCGTCACCCTCGCGATCGGTCTGCTGCTCAGTCTGTTCACGGCGCTCACCTGCACGCGCAGCATCCTGAGGGTGCTGATGAGCTACTCCGCGCTGCGTCAGACCACCTACTTCCTGCCCGCACGCCAGCTTCCACTCAGCGCTTCCTGATGACATCAGCCGTTGCCGTTTCACCCCGTTTCTGCATCAGTCGCCATCGCCGTCTGGCCTGGTGGGGGTCCGGCATCACCTGCCTGCTCAGCCTGATCGGTCTGCTTCTCTGCTGGCTCAGTCCTGCCATCGGCGCCCCGCTCAAGCCGGGCCTTGATTTCACCGGTGGCACCCAGATCCAGCTGGAGCGTCGTTGCCCACAGACCTGTTCAGCCCTGGACGCTGGCGTTATCCGCAGCCGTCTGGCTGGTCTGCGTCTGCCGGTGCAACCTGGTGAGCCTGCTGTGATGCTCGATTCAGCGGGGGTGCAGATCCTCGATCAAGGCCGATCGCTGGTGCTGCGTCTGCCAACCCTGCAGCCGGATCAGGCCACATCGGTGATCAACGGCCTCAAACCGGACCTGGGTGAGCTGGATCCCGCGGGGATCTCGGTCGACACCATCGGCCCGATCCTTGGGGCCCAGCTGCTGCAGGGAAGCCTGATCTCGCTGATCGTGAGCTTCGCGGCCATCGCCGCCTACATCACCTTCCGCTACGACCGTGTCTTTGCTGGCCTCGCCCTGCTGTGCCTGGCCCACGACGTTCTGATCACCTGCGGGGCCTTTGCCTGGCTCGGCTTCCTCGCCNGCGTGGAGGTTGATTCCCTCTTCGCCGTCTCGTTGATCACCGTGGCCGGTTACTCCGTCACCGACACCGTTGTGGTGTTTGACCGGATCCGCGAGCAGAAGGGTCTGCTGCGCGAACTGTCGATGGTGGAGCAGGTTGATGTGGCTGTGGATGCCACCCTCACGCGTTCTCTCTACACCTCCTTCACCACACTCCTGCCGCTGGTGGCCCTGATCTTCTTCGGCGGCAGCACGCTGTTCTGGTTTGCCGTGGCTCTCACGATCGGGATCGCGGTGGGCAGCTGGTCGAGCATCGGCATCGCTCCGACCCTCCTGCCCGTGCTCTCGCGCCGATGAGCCTGGGCACCGGCCGATCATCCCCCCGGTCCCAGAGTCCGGGGCGACTCCGGCCCGCCCCGATTGCCCTGTTGCTGGGATTCCTGGCCCTGCTCGATCTGCGGGAGGAACTGCAACTTCTCGCCCAGCATTTCACCTTCACCGCCCTCTGGTACGCCGTGGTCAGCCACCCGCTGGCCGTGGTTGTTCTGCTGCTGCTGCCGCGTCTCTGGCGGAGGGGCTGAGGGCCGCTGGGGGCCACACCCCGGTTCAGCTCAACGCCGCTCTTCTCAGCCGGCCCGCCAGCGATCCATCACATCCCTCACCAGCACCTGCTCACCAACCACCTGGAGCACCACCACCAGAGGCAGGGCCAGCAGCAATCCCGGCAGCCCCAGCACCGCCCCGAGGCTGAGCTGGGCCATGAGCGCCACCGTGGGCAGGAGATTCACCGTGCGTTTGAGCAGCAGCGGCGTGAGCACGAAGGCCTCCAGGTTCTGCAGCGCCAACCGCAGCACCAGCACCTGAACCAGCTTGGCGGGAGAGATCAGCAGCGCCACCGCCAGCGGCAGCAGGGTGGCGGCCGTGGGCCCGATCGTGGGCACGAAGGTCAGCACACCGCAGACCAGGCCGCTGATCAGGGCGAGGGGCACGTGCAGCAGCGCCAGCCCCAGCCAGGTGAGCAGAAACACCGCCACCGCCGACAAGGTCATGCCAGCCAGCCATCCCCCCAGCGCTTCACGGCACTCCTGCAGCAGCCCCTGCATGCGCGGGCGGTAGAAGTGTGGCGTGGCGGCGATCAGAAGGCGTTGATGGCTGCGGGGATCGAGGGCCATCAACAGGGCCAGCAGCACCATCAGCAGCAGCTGGATCGTGGTGTTGGCGGCTCCGCCCGCCAGGCCGATCACATGGCTGCCCAGCGGCTGCAGCCTGTCCCAGATCTCGATGTTCTGAAGCCGCTGCAGGTTCCCCAGCGCCTGGGAGCGTCCCGCCAGGCTCACCAGCCGATCGATCAGGTCGGGCAGCAGCCGGTTGAGTGTGTTGACCTGCTCGATCACCTCGGGAACCAGCAGCTGGCCCACCTGCCAGCCCAGCAGCAGCAGCGCCAGCACCACCACCAGCAGGGCCGCCGGGCGGTTCAGCGGCAGCAGTCGTCGCAGCAGGGAGGTCGGAACATCGAGGGCTACCCCCAGCACCACGGCGCCGAAGAACACCAGCAGCACCCAGCGCAGCTGCCAGGCCACCAAGGCAAGGGCCACGACCGCCACGGTGATCACGAAGGTGCGGCTGCTCATCGGTTCGCGTCCCGCTCAGCTGCTGGCGCCGATGAAACGGCGCGGTTTCCACGGTTCCAGGATGTCGCGGATCACCACCTCGCGCAGGATCACCTGCAGACAGACCGCCAGAGGCAGCGCCAGCAGCAGGCCCAGCGGCCCGAACAGCACCGTGAACAGGAACTGGGCGCAGAGGGTGAGGCCGGGAAGCAGGCGCAGCTGGTGGTGCATCACCGACGGCGTGATCACATAGCTCTCGAGGTTCTGGACGGCCACATACAGGCCCAGCACAGCGAGGGCCTTCCAGGGCGCGTCCAGCAGGGCCACCGCCATGGGAAACACGGTGCTGAGCGTGGGTCCCACGTTGGGGATCACATTGAGAAGACCGGCCAGCAACGCGTGTGCCGCCACCAGCTTGACCCCCAGCAGGCTGAGGCCGATGGCCGCCAGCAGCCCCACGCACACCGAACTGATCAGCACCCCCCCCATCCAGGCACTGAGGGCCTCGCCGCAGAGCACCAGCACCTGGCGGGCCCTGCGGCGGTAGAACGAGGGAACGAGCAGGATCGCCACCTCCCGGTAGGCCACTGGCTGGGCGGCGATCATCAGGCTCACCGCGAGCACGAACAGCAGCTGCACCAGGCCACTGCCCAGATTGCCGGCCAGTCCCACCAGGCGCAGAGCTCCGGCACCCAGACTGCTGCCCAGGGCGGGGGCTCCCTCTCCGACCCCCGTCAGGCCCAGCTGCGACAGCATCGTAAAGCCGCCATCACTGCGGCCATACAGCATCTGGGACACGCTGGCCATCGACTGGCGCACCAGGCTGAGCAGCAGCCGGGCGGCGGCCGGCAACTTCTGCAGCAGTTCGCCGAACTGTTCCACGAAGGGGGGATCACCGCAGTGGCCACCAGGGCCAGCAGCACCGCCAGGCCGAGCAGGCTGATCAGCAGGGCCAGGCCTCTGGCGCATCCCAGTCGCCGCTGAACCCCCCCACCAGGGTGCAGAGGGCCATGGCCAGCACCACGGCGGCGAACACCTGAACCACCACCATCCGCAGGCTCCACAGGAGCGCCATGGCGGCGATCAGGGCCAGCAGTCCCAGCCACTGGCCGAACCGCAACGATCAGGCCTCGCTCAGGTCGGCGTCGTCCTCGCCGCTCTGGCTGCCGGAGAATCCCAGATCGTGACTGTCGGCATAGCGCTGCGCGAAGCGCATGAACCGCTCGAAGTCGGTCAGGCTCTTCCAGGTGTAGGTGGCCTCGAGAGCGCTGGCCTTGCCATTCACGAAACGGGCCTTGACCTCACGTGTCACCAGCTCGCCTTCCTCATCCACCATGAACATGCCGGTGATGTCGCCCATGGATTCCGGGGCCAGGGCGTCGGGCTCCTCGAACACGAACATCGCCTGTCCGGTCCGTCCGTCCCGCGAGCGGGTGAGCCGGATGTCCGGCACGACGGGCTCATCCACGCCACGGAAGAACTGAATGGCGGCGCCCATGCTGTCGCGGTGAAAGGCCGATCCTAGGCGGCACCGGTCGACACGCCCATCAGGTGCACGGCGGCCTGTTCCGCGCCCATCTCACCGAGTTCGAGGCGTTGCAGCGGCGGCTGACCGCGGCTGTGGAGCTCGTGGTCGTAGCAGCGGTCGTAGTAATCCAGCATCTCCCGGCAGGCGCTGGCCCAGTCGCCCGCGTCGATGGCGGCCAGGGCCGCCGTAGTGCGCTGGGGGCCCAGCCGCCGTGCGATCCGCTCGGTGGCCTGGCGCAGGTTGTCCTTCCCCTGCGGGCCGTAGACCGCCACCAGCTGGCTCACCCGCACCGCGACGGGGCGGTCGATCTCGACCACCGCGGCCTCCCGCATCTGCCGCCAGAAGGCTGCGGGGATGCGGCACCGGCCGACCTGGGCACTCTCGGCCTCCACCCAGATCGGCGTCCTGCCCCGCAGCCGGCGCAGGCGATCGGCCAGTCGGTTCTCGAACTGCTCCGTGCTGGGCTGGGCTGGCAGACCCAGCCCTCCGAAGCTGCTGCCCCGATGCTGGGCCAGCCCTTCCAGATCCACCACCGCGGCCCCTCGACGCTCCAGGGCCAGCAGCAGATCGGTCTTTCCCGTGCCGGTGCGGCCACCCAGCACGATCAGAGGCCAGGGTCGCTCCATCTGCTCGAGCACCCAGCGCCGATAGGCCTTGTAGCCACCGCCCAGCAGCCACACCCGCAGCTGCTGCAGCCCCGCCAGCCAGGCCACGCTCGTGGATCGGAGACCGCCACGCCAGCAATGGACCCGCAGCTGCCCGGCTGCATCGGCCAGCCCGCTCAGCTCGAGCGCCATCGCCGCCAGGCGCGGTCCCACCATCTCCAGACCAAGCTGCACGGCCCGCCGGCGGCCCTCCTGCCTGAACGCGGTTCCCACCGCCGCGCGCTCCGCGTCGCTGAACAGCGGCAGGTTCACGGCACCGGGCAGATGGCCCCGCTCGAACTCCGCGGGGCTGCGCACATCCACGATCGATCCGCGACCGTTCAGAAAGTCCTCGACCCCGACCACAAGCTCCGCCCCGGGCTGGGTCGTTCCAGCGTCGTCCATCGCCTTCGGCTGCGCTCAGCTGACATAGTGGGCCCACGTGGGCTCACGATCAGGCACGGCCGTTCATGCTCTCCGGATCACGGGTCACCGCCAGCGTCAGTCCTGAGGAGCTGTTGCAGCGCTTCCAGAGCGCCACCCCGCGCCAGCGGCGCAGCCTGCTGGCCCAGCTCGATCAGCGAGCCGAGGCTGTGCGGCCTCTGATTCCCGATCACATCGCCGCTCTCGATGCCACCGGTGACGACTGGGCCGCCGGCTGGCTGATCCAGCTGCTGCTGGCCGGAGGAGCTGCCGAACGTGACAGCTTCTTCCGCCGCTACCCCCAGGGCTGGCTGGCCACCAGCTCCGCCCAGGGCATGGATTACACCCCCCTGCAGCGACAGCTCGCCCTGCAGAACTTCGAGCAGGCTGATCGACTCACCAGTGCCCTGCTGCGCGAGCTTGCCGGGCCCGGGGCCGTACGGCGCGGCTACGTCTACTTCAGTGAGGTGCCGGCCATCGCCGGCACCGATCTCGAGAGCCTTGACCGGCTCTGGGTCTGCTACTCGCGCGGGCGTTTCGGATTCTCCGTGCAGGGTCGACTGCTGCAGGCCTGCGCTGGTCGCTGGGACCAGCTCTGGCCCAGGCTGCACTGGAAGACCAACGGCATCTGGACCCGTTATCCAGGCGGCTTCCAGTGGACGATCGACGCTCCTGAGGGGCACATGCCCCTGATCAACCAGCTGCGTGGTGTGCGCCTGATGGATGCGCTGCTGGGCCACCCTGCCTTGCAACAGCGCATCAAAGCCTGACCGTTCCGGAAGCCATGCTTCCGGTGACGGCGTAGGTTCAAAACGGACCCTGCGGTTCCGGCCCGATGGCCCTGCGCTGGTCAGACTTCATCACGCCGTCCACCCTGCAGCTGTCTCCCCTGGTGGAGCTGCTGCTGGAGCCCATCTCCTGTCTGCAGTTGCAGTCCCAGCTGCAGCTCGGACTGCAGGAGGCCCTCGTCAATGCCGTGCGCCACGGCAATGGCTGTGATCCGGGCAAGTGTCTACGCGTCCGGCGGATCGAAACCCCACGCTGGGTGATCTGGCAGGTGCAGGACGAGGGACCCGGCCTTCCCCCCCACGCCCGTGCCGGCCACCTGCCGGAGCAGCTGGATGCCACGGGCGGTCGCGGGCTGTTCCTGATCCACCACTGCTTCGACGACGTGCGCTGGAGCCAGAGGGGCAATCGTCTGCAGCTGGCGATCCGCCGCCGTCCAGCCCCCCTGATCAGCCGTGTTGCGCCCTCCCCCCCGTTCCACCGTGGCGTGGGCAGCCGGGGTCGCTGATCTCCGCCTTCAGCCAGCCGAGGGCGTGTTCCACCAGCGCGATCGCCTTGAGGCGGGCCTCTCCGGCGGGAGCCTGATCGGGCTGATCACGGCTGAGCAGCACCACGAGGGCGGCGGCCAGTTGCTCGGCCGCGCGGCGCGGGCGCTGGCGCTTGAGCGCATGCCAGTGGCGATCGTCGATCGTCAGCCGGCGTTGCAGGTCTGCAGCCAGCCCGGCAGATCCGGGCGGCCAGGCGTCCTCGTTCGCCTCGTTCCGGCTGCTGTCGGTGTGTTGCAGGGACTGTTGCAGGGAATGGTTCACGCTTGCGGGCCTGGACGGGCATCGTTGGCACAGGTCATCCTGTCGGTTGGACAGCCCCCGTTGCCGGCCATGGCCTCCATGCGTTCGCCTCGCCTGCGACCGGTGCACCTGCTGCACCGGCTTGACGGTCTGCTTACCCAGGCGGTCGATCCCAGCCGTTGCAGCGGCGTTCAGCAGCGGCGGCTGCGCCAGCGTCTCGCCCTCACCCAGCGTCTGCTCGATCCTCTGCCGCCGGTGCTGGCCCAGCCGCTGCGAGCCGATGTGCTGTTCTGGCGCGCTCTGCGCTGGGGTGGCTTCGGNCTCGTGCTGGCGCTCTGGCTGCGTCCGTAGACCTCAGTTCCGTAAGACCTGTGAAGCTCCGGATGGTTCGGTAGCAACCGCTACCAAAACAGGTGGAGACTGACGCACCCCCGCTGCAGGAGATCAGCCGATGCAGANNCCCCCTTCCCGGTGCGAGTTCCTCGTTGCCTCTGCCTGCCAACGCCGCCCGCCAGGCCGGCCCGGAGCGGGTGTTTCTGAGCTGGGCCGACGATCACCAGCGCCATCGTCGGCTCCATGGCGCTGAGCTGGCCCAGATCACGCTCCATCACGACCTCAATCCGGCCGGTGATGCGGTGCATCAGCTGCAGGCCTGGGCCGTGCGCCAGGCCCATCAGAAACACCTGCACGACAGCGCCATCGCCATGATCCGCCACCACTGACGGCAGCCGGCCCCCGGTCGATCAGACACTCGCCAGCAGAAAGCCCCGGCATCGCCGGGGCTCGTCTGCGCTGATTCCATGCAGGCCCGCCAGGCTCGGGTTGTGCTCAGGCGTCGTAGTACATCACGAACTCGTGCGGGTGCGGCCGCTGGCGCAGCTGCTGCACCTCCTCGTACTTGAGGGCGATCCAGTTGCTGATGAAGTCTTCCGAGAAGACGCCACCGGCCAGCAGATAGTCCTTGTCGGCGTCGAGGGCCTCGAGGGCGCCGTTGAGCGAGGCGGGCACGGTGGAAATCCTGGCCAGCTCCTCGGCCGAGAGCTCGAACAGGTCGACGTCGGTGCCGTCGCCCGGATCGATCTGGTTCCGGATCCCGTCGATGCCGGCCATCAGCATCGCCGCGAAGNCCAGGTAGGGGTTCGAGAGTGCGTCGCCGGAGCGGAATTCGAGGCGCTTCGCCTTCGGGCTGGGACCGGTGAGCGGAATGCGCACGGCGGCCGAGCGGTTGCCCTGGGAATAGACCAGGTTCACCGGTGCCTCAAAGCCCGGCACCAGACGCTTGTAACTGTTGGTGGTGGGGTTCGTGAAAGCCAGGAAGCTGGGAGCGTGCTTGAGCAGGCCGCCGATGTACCAGCGGGCGGTCTGGGAGAGGTTGGCGTAGGTGCCCTCACCGAAGAACAGGGGCTGGCCTTCCTTCCAGAGGCTCTGGTGCACGTGCATCCCGCTGCCGTTGTCGGCGAACACCGGCTTGGGCATGAAGGTGGCTGTCTTGCCGTACTTCCGGGCGATATTGCGCACCACATACTTGTAGATCATCACGTTGTCCGCCGCGCTGATCAGCTCCGCGAACTTCATGCCCAGCTCGTGCTGGGCCGTGGCCACCTCGTGGTGCTGCTTCTCGATCGGCANCCCCCAGCGTTGCCATCGTCAGCAGCATCTCGCTGCGCATGTCCTGCAGGGTGTCGTTGGGGGCGACCGGGAAGTAGCCCTCCTTCAGCTGGATCTTGTAGGCCAGGTTGCCGCCCTCCTCCAGCCGGGCGGTGTTCCAGGGAGCCTCGATCGAATCGACGCTGTAGAAGCTGCTGCCGCTGCCGGAGGTGTAGCGCACATCGTCGAAGACGAAGAATTCTGGCTCCGGGCCGAAATAGGCGGTGTCGGCGATGCCGGTGGTGGCCAGGTAGTCGAGCGCCTTCTGCGCCAGGGCGCGGGGGCAGCGGGCGTAGGGCTGACCGCTGCGGGGTTCCTGGATGGAGCAGATCAGGCTGAGCGTCTTGTGGCTGTAGAAGGGGTCGATCCAGGCGGTCGCGGGGTCGGGCACCATCGCCATGTCCGACTCGTTGATCGCCTTCCAGCCACGGATCGAGGAGCCGTCGAACGCCACACCGCTGCTGAAGGCGTCCTCATCGACCAGGTCCTTGCAGACCGTGAGGTGCTGCCACTTGCCGTGCAGATCGACGAACTTGAGATCGATCAGTTCGATGCCTTCGGTCTGGATCTGACGGAGGACGTCCTGGGCTGTCTTGGCCATGACGGATGGGTTCGGTGATGCCACCGGAGGGAGGCGTCAGCGGACCGTAGGGAGCGCTACAGGCACGCCTTGTAGCGTCTGTAACCAAAACGCGGCCCCGGCTTGCGTAACCCTTTCTGTCAGATCCGTCAGAACCCACCGCTGGCCTGGGATCTGACGGAATCCAAGTGCTAGGTTCCCGAGCAGGTGCGTCGATCCACTCCAGCCATGCGGGATGCCATCACCGGTCTGATCGGTCGCTACGACCAGCTGGGGCGCTACCTCGATCGCGACGCCATCGACCGCATCGCCACCTATTACTCCGAAGCTCAGCTGAGGCTGGCGGCGGTTGAGCTGATCAATCGGGAGGCCGCCGAGATCGTGCGCGAGGCCGCCCAGCGCCTCTGGCTGGAGGACCCCGAGCTGATCCTCCCCGGCGGCAATGCCTACACCACCCGCCGGCTCTCCGCCTGCCTGCGCGACATGGACTATTTCCTGCGCTACGCGAGCTATGCCCTGATCGCTGACGACGCCACGATCCTCAACGAACGGGTGCTCAACGGTCTTGACGACACCTACAAGAGCCTGGGCGTGCCCACCGGCCCTACGGTGCGCAGCATCGCCCTGCTGGCCGACGTGATCAGCGAGAAGCTGGCCGATGCCGGCCTTGACGCCGCAGCCGTGGTGCGTCCTCCCTTCGACCACCTCTGCCGCGGCCTGGCAGCCAGCAACGTCCGGGCCCGCTGACGCCTCAGCCTGGATTCCGCCCTCCCCCCCATCCATCCCACCCGGTCCGTCCCGCCCCGTGCTGCCTCCCGTCAACAACGCCCATCGCTGCACGCTGGGGCCGATCTCCACGCCCGAGCGCCTGCTGCTCNGTCCCGGGNCCTCGAACGCCCATCCCACGGTCCTCAAGGCGCTCTCCCGCACCCCGATCGGCCATCTCGATCCTCTCTACGTGGAGCTGATGGGTGAGGTGCAGGAGCTGCTGCGCTACGCCTGGCAGACGGACAACCGGCTCACGATCCCGATGAGCGGCACCGGTAGTGCCGCCATGGAGGCCACCCTGGCCAACACCGTGGAACCCGGCGACAAGGTCCTGGTGGCCCAGAAGGGTTATTTCGGTCTGCGTCTGGCCGACATGGCCTCCCGCTACCGGGCCGATGTGGTCACGATCGAGAAGCCCTNGGGCGAAGCCTTCACGTTGCCGGAACTGGAGGAGGCCCTGGCTCGGCATCGCCCCGCCATCCTGGCTCTGGTGCATGCGGAGACCTCCACCGGCATCCTCCAGCCGATGGAGGGGATCGGTGATCTGTGCCGCCGCTACGATTGCCTGCTGCTGCTCGATACCGTCACGTCCCTCGGCGGCGTGCCGTTGTTCCTCGACGAATGGAAGGTGGACCTTGCCTACAGCTGCAGCCAGAAGGGCCTGAGCTGTCCGCCGGGTCTGGGGCCCTTCAGCATGGGTCCGAGGGCCGAAGCCAAGATGATGGCCCGCCAGGGGAAAGTTCCCAACTGGTACCTGGATGTGACCCTGCTCAACCAGTACTGGGGCAGTGACCGGGTCTATCACCACACTGCTCCGGTCAACATGAACTTCGGCATGCGGGAGGCCCTGCGCCTCCTCGCCGAGGAAGGGCTCGAGAATGCCTGGGCCCGTCACCGCGCCAACGCCGAACGCCTCTGGGCCGGTCTGGAGCGCCTGGGGCTCGAACTGCATGCCCCCGAGCATCTCCGCCTGCCCACCCTCACCACGGTCCGCATCCCCGATGGCGTGGATGGCAAGGCTTTCTGCCTGCATCTGCTCGACAGCTACGGGATCGAGATGGGTGGCGGTCTCGGCGCCCTGGCCGGCAGGATCTGGCGCATCGGCCTGATGGGCTACAACAGCCGACCCGAGAACGTCGACAAGCTGCTCAACCTGTTGGAGACCGAGTTGCCTGCGTTCCGTCGTCAGGCTCCTGTGGCGGCCGTGGCGGCAGGTGTCTGAGACGGGTCTGCCCGACCGGGCTCATCTCGGGAACTCCGAGGGAAGGGCGCTGCCGGCTGATCAACGCTGACGGCGATTCCGGAACCATGCCTCCAGCTGCGCGCTGGCCTGTCGTTCCAGCACCCCGTCCACCACGGTCATGTGGTGGTGAGCTGAAGGGTCGGTAGCCAGATTGAGGCATCCACCCAGGGCTCCCCGCTTGGGATCGCCGGCGGCGAACACCACGGTCCCCATGCGCGCCTGCACCAGGGCACCGGCACACATCGGGCAGGGCTCGAGCGTCACCAGCAGGGTGCAGTCGTTGAAGCGCCAGTCACCCAGGCAGCGTGCCGCCTGGCCGAGGGCCACGATCTCGGCGTGACCCAGGGGGTCGGCCAGGCGGTGGCGCCGGTTGCTGCCCCAGCCCAGACAGCGCCCCTGCCCATCGAGGACGGCTGCCGCCACAGGGATCTCCCCGCTGGCACCGGCTCGCTCGGCCAGACGCAGCAGCCGGGCCATCCAGCCTTCCACACCGGCGGGATCCGGCGGCGCCCAGGAGGTTCCACGCTGTGGTGTTGAACGCATCGCTCTCTTGTAGCCCACCCGGCGGTGGAGAATGGCGGCACCCGAGTCGNCCGCCGTTGGCTAGCGCGCCACCTGCCCCGCGGGCTCACCCCAGCCTGCCCTTCCCTCCAGCGGGGGAGATCGATTCCCGGCTGGCGGACCTGCTGGAGCNGGCGTCCGCCATGCTCTGCCGCTGGATCGCCTCCGCCGAGCAGCGGGCGCCACTGCCGGGTCTGAGCGTGCTGCCCCCCGTCCAGCCGCAGCAGCAGGGCCTCCACCCCGAGGCGTTGCTGGCCGATCTGCAGCTCGTGATGGACGGGGCCTACAACCCCTGCCATCCAGGGGCCCTGGCTCACCTGGATCCACCGGCGCTGCCGGCTTCGGTGGCGGGTGAGCTGATCTGCGCCGGTCTCAACAACAATCTGCTGGCCGAGGAGCTCTCACCCAGCCTCAGCCGTCTGGAGCGCAGCCTCTCCGGCTGGCTGGCCGAGGCGATCGGTCTGCCGCCCGGCAGTGGCGGCGTGGCCGCCAGCGGCGGCACCCTCTCCAACCTGATGGCCCTGGTCACGGCCCGCCACTGCCGCGGACTGGCCACGGACGCTCGGGCGGTCGTGCTGACCAGCGCCGACGCTCATGTGTCGCTCGCCAAGGCGGTGACGGTGATGGGCCTGCCTGCCACCGCCCTGCGTCGCGTTCCGGTGGATGCCGGTGGCTGCCTCGATCTCGAGATCCTGGAGCAGCAGCTGCAGCAGCTGAATCAGGCCGGTGTCCCCGTATTGGCGGTGGTGGCCACGGCAGGCACCACGGTCCGCGGTGCCGTTGACCCCCTGGAGCCGATCGCCTCACTGTGCCGGCGCTACGGCCAGTGGTTCCACGTGGATGGGGCGATCGGCGCGGTATTCGCCCTGGCACCCCAGCATCGTCAGCGGGTGGCCGGCCTCGGGCTGGCCGATTCGGTCACGGTGAATCCCCAGAAGCTGCTGGGGATCACCAAGACCTCCTCGCTGCTGCTCCTGGCCCAGCCCCAGCGACTCGAGCAGCCCTTCCGCACCGGACTGCCCTACATGGAGCCGAGCTGGGGCGGCGTCCACGGCGGTGAGTGGGGCCTGCAGGGCACCCGACCGGCCGAGATTCTCAAGCTCTGGCTCGGCCTGCGCCAGCTCGGACTGGAGGGGATCGCCCAGCTGGTCGAGGGAGCCGTCGCGCGTCGTCGCACCCTGGAGCAGCGCCTGGCCGCTGATGACCGGCTGCTGCTGCGCCGCGGTGCCCTGCATCTGCTGGCCTTCACCCCACACGGATTCGACGCGTCTGCCGCTGAGCGCTGGAGTGAGCAGACCCGCCAGCGGCTGCTGGCGGATCAGCTGATGCTGTCGCGCCCGCTCTACGCCGGCCGCCATCATCTCAAGGCGGTGCTGGGCAATCCCCACACCCGCAGCGAGCATCTCGACCGAGTCGCCCAGCTGGTTCGCGCCAGCCTGGACCATCGACATGGCTGAGCAGGGATCCCGCCGTGGCCGCTGGGTCGCGCTCATCACCGGAGCCCTCTCGATCCTGATCGGAGTGCTCTACCTCGGGGTGATCCTGCTGCTCGACAGTCGCGGGCCGCTGCTTCCCCCGCCGCCGGAGGCGCTCGCAGACCTCAGCGCCCCGGCCGTGGCGGCAGGCTCGCCTGCTCCCGCCGCAGAGGCGCCACCACCCGGCTGATGGCGGTCTGAAGGAACTGCTGCAGTACCCCCTCCCGCCGACTCAGCTCGTACTGCTCCTGAACCACCTGCTGGATGCCGCCATCGCCCCAGTCCTGGTCGCGCTCGAAATAGCGCAGGAAGCTGAGACCGGCGATGCGGGTGAGCCAGGCGGCGGTCACAGCCTGGATGGCCCGTCCGGCCAGGAGGGTGGGCAGGTTGAGGCTGAGGGCTGTGCCCAGCAGCGATACTCCCCCCTTGACCAGCCCGAGGCCGGCCAGGGTCCGTCCCAGGGACAACGCCAGCTCCTGAGCCCGATCGCGGCTCAACTGGATGCCGTGCAGCCTGGCCAGCTCCACCACCATCTGGGCGTTCACGGCGGCGGTGCCGAGCAGATCGAGCCCCGGCAGGGGTGTCACCGCCAGCACGCCAGCACCGATCCACATGTAGCGATCCACGATCGCCANGCCATCGGCGCGGCGCTGGCTGGCCAGCAGATCACGGCTCGCCTGGCTCAACCGGCGGCTCTGCAGCAGCAGGTTGTCGGCGATCAGCTCCTCGCCGTCGGCGTGGAGGATGGCAGCCATGCGCCTCAGCAGGGGTTCCACCTCCGGCTCCGGCTGGAGCGGCTGACGGCCTGGCCTGGGGATCGACTGGGGCGCTGCGCTCACCGGGATGATGTCGGCGGGGTCGAGCTGGCTGCCGCAGCGCTGGCGCAGCAGGGCGAGCAGGCGCTGCTCCTCCTGCTCCCCGCGCAGGTCGCACTTGTTGAGCACCAGCAGCAGGCGTTTGCCCAGGCCGGCCAGTGCGGCGTACACCTCCTGTTCGGCAGCCCGCAGGTCGCCGTCCACAACAAGAAGCAGCAGATCGGCACGGCCGGCCTTGTCGCTGGCGAGCCGCTCGCGTTCGCGGCCATCGATGCCGGCTTCGAGGATTCCCGGCGTATCCACGAGCCATACGCAGCGCTTGAGGCCCTGCAGGCGGAGACGGTATCGCTGGCTCCGGCCGGTCGAACCCATCGGAGCCCCCACAACGCCCACCAGCTGCCGCAGCAGGGCGCGGATCAGCGAGGTCTTGCCGACCGAGCCGCTGCCGAACACCACGACCACCAGATCGCCGCGCTCCAGCTGGGCGGCCATGCGCAGCCGCTCCTGGCGCAGGGCTTCACGCGCCACGGCATCCCTGACCTGCTCCAGGGTGCGGTCGATCGCCTCGAGCTGGCTCGCCGCCGCCTCCCTGCGGCTGGCCAGTGCCCGCCGCGGCGCGGAGCTGCTCTCCGCGCGGCGCTGCTGCAGCCAGCCCTGCAGCCACGGCCAGAGCAGCTGGCCGAGTCCCGCCAGCACCACGGCCAGCACCAGAAAGAGCACCGGACCGACGAGCCCATAAGGCAACACGCTGCTGAGCTGCCAGGTGAGCTGGTTGATCAGCTGCAGCACCAGGCTCAGCAGCAGCAGCACGCCCAGCAGTCCGGCGGCGATCAGCCATAGGCGGTGCGGCAGCTTCACGGCCGCCGCAAGGCGAGCAGCTGGTCGATCAGGAAGCAGGCCACTGCGGCGTTGATCGCCACATCGGCGAGGTTGAACACCGGAAAGCTCACCGGGACCAGGGCGAGGAAATCCACCACCGCCCCGATCCGCCAGCGGTCGATGCCGTTGCCCAGCGCTCCACCGAGGAGCAGCCCCGCTGCCGCGGCCTGCCAGGCCCGCAGTTGCCTGTGGCGCTGCAGCCAGACCACCAGGCCCAGGGCCACCAGCACGCTCACCAGACCCAGCAGTCCCGTGAAGCCGGTGAGCAGACTGAAGGCGGCGCCGGGGTTGTAGGTGAGTTGCAGGTCCAGCAGGCCGGGCAGCAGCGGGGCCTGTCCCTGATGGGCAAGGTGGGACACCGCCCATGCCTTGCTGCTTTGATCGATCGCCAGCGTGAGGGCGGCGAGGGCGTAGCTGAGCCAGCGGTTCCGCGGCAGGGTCGGTCTCACGGATCCACCAGCAGGAGGCGTCGCAGCAGCAGGGCAACCAGCGCCACGCCGCAGCAGAGCAGGAGCTGGGAGGGCAGGGGGGCCAGGCTGTAAGCCAGCAGCAGGGAAGGCAGAGCGGGACCCCAGCGGCCGGCCAGGGCGCCCAGCAGCAGGTTCAGAACCCCGCAGAGCTGCAGCACGGCAACGCCGATCACCGCAGCTCCCAGCAGCCGCAGCGGGTCGTTCATCCCGGCCTGACGAGCCAGCTTGCCGGTGATCCAGGCGGCTGGCACGAAACCGGCCAGAAAGCCGAAGCCTGGATCCAGGAGATAGGCGGTCCCTCCACCTCCCTGGAACACGGGCAGCTGCAGAAGCCCCAGGCTCAGATAGCCCACACTGGCCAACATGGCGCTGCGGGGCCCGCAGACCAGGGCCGTGAGCAGCAGCGCCGGCACCTGGAGTGTGATCGGCAGGCTCACCAGCGTCCAGCTGTCGGCCTTGAGGGGCCAGGGCACGGCAGCCTGGATCAGGCCCCCCACCAGGATCAGCATCAGGCCGGCGATGGCGCCGCTCCAGGTGGCAAGGGCCCGCAACGGCTCCGGGGTTGGCTTCGCCCAGTCTGCCGGGCCGGCAGGGGCCGGCGCTAGCGTCGGGCAGCTGATGCAGCCAGACANCCCTTGGCCGATCTGGGGCCCGACACGCCAGCCGACGACAGCAGCTGGGCCCTCGGCAGCAGGGTGCGGTTGCAGCGCCCCGTGCGCTATCTGAAATCAGCCGATCCGATGCCGATGCTGCGCCCTCCCGATCTCATCGATCCCGAGGAGGTGGGTGAGGTGGTGGGCCTCCGAGCGCAGTCCCGTGTGGCGGTTCGCTTCCGGCGCGGTTCCTTCCTGATCGATGCCGCAGACCTGGCGGCAGCGCCCGCCGACTGACCCATCGCGGCATCAGGGCCATCGTTGCCGCTCAGATGCGTGGCTCGCGGCTCAGGGGATGTTGCTCCCACACCGCTTCGGCGGCCGCGATCGCTTCCTCCGGCCCGCAGAGGCTGAGATGGGGCCGCTGCAACTGCTGTTTCGCCACCGCCTGGAGCTCGGCAGCCTCCAGCACGCGCGCCCGCTCGATGCAGGTTTCCACGAACGTCTGGGGCAGCCCGTGGCCCATCACCAGCGCCTGGCGGTCGGCGATCTGGCCGCAGGTCTGACGGCCCATGGCGTCCTGGCCGAGAAACTTGGCCCTGGCCAGCTCCAGTTCGGCGTTCGTGAGCGGCTCCAGGAGCAGCCGCTGCCACTCATCCAGCAGACACCGGCAGGCCTGCGCGGCGCGATCGGCCGAGCTGGAGAGATGGCACACGAACGGTGTGGCGCCGCGCCGCGCCGGCATGTGGGCACCCACCTCGTAGGCCAGCCCCTGCTGCTCGCGCATGACCTGGAACAGCCGGCTGGACATGCCCATGCCGAGATGGGTCTGCAGAATCCGCAGCGCCAGGGCGTCAGGGTCGCCCAGCGGCACCGTCGCCGCCCCCAGCATCAGCACCAGCTGTTCGGTCTCCTGGGCGCAGGCCTGGAAACGGAGGCCCGGCCTCGCTTCAGGACCTGCACCCTGACCGGGTGCAGCCACCATCCAGGGTGTGCGGGCCAGGGCCGCGTCGATGGCGTCCTCCACGCGCCCATCCACGGCACCGCAGAGCACCAGCAGCGCTCCTGAACTGCCCAGTGCGGGCAGAATCCCCTGCAGCTGCTCCGGTCCCAGCCCAGCCAGTTCGGCTTCGATGCCGAGAGGGTCATGGCCATAGGGACCATCGCCGTAGAGCTGGTGCCGCAGCAGGTCGTGGGCGAGCTGGAAGGGATCCTCCTGCTGTCTCTGCAGGGTCTGCAGGTTGAGCTGCGTTCCAGCTCCACCTGATCGGCATCGAGATGCGGCTGGCGCGCCATGCTGATCAGCAGCGGCAGCAGGTCGGCGCTGTCCTCGGCAGCGCACTTGAGGCTGAACACGAGGCTGTCCTCACTGGCCTCGCAGCGCAGTTCGGCACCCCGACCCTCCACCAGGTCGGCCAGGGCCTCGGCGTCGAGATTGCCGCAGCCGCGGGTCATCACACCGGCCAGGAGCTGGTGCAGTCCCCTCTGGCCGGATGGATCCTCACCGCTGCCGCCGCGGACCCAGAGGCGCGCCGCCAGGATGCCCGGGCCGCGCCGCCACTGGCGGTGCAGGCTGAGGCCGCCGAGCAGCGGCCGGCTCTGCCAGGGTCCGCTCATGCCGGCAGGGCCTCCAGCACCGCAGCCCGCGCCGGATCCAGTCGGGGCATGATCTCCTCGACCAGCCGCTCACCCGCCCAGCCGTCGAGGGCCTGCAGCGGCGCCGCCAGGGGCAGCCGCCGCTGCCAGAGAGCCTGGCTGCCGATCAGACCGGCCATGCCGGCCGGTGATTCGAGGCTGAAGCGGTAGCCATTGGCCACCAGATGGCGGCAGCGCTGCCACTCCGCGGGCCCGATCGCGCCAGCCGTCAGGTTGTGCAGCACCGCGCCGATCTCCCGTCGGACCGCGGGCAGCTCGTCGGGCTCGCAGATCGCCTCCAGCAGGGCCAGGCTGCCGCTCTCCATCACATGAAGGTCCAGATCCACGCTCTCCACGATGCGCAGCTGCTCGCGCAGCCGATCCACCAGCCGACTGCGGCGCCCCTCGGCCAGCAGGCTGGTGGCCAGATCGGCGCCCATCACGCCATCGAGATCGCAGGCGGCAGGCATCGCCCAGGCCATCAGCAGCCGCGCCGATTCGAGTCTCGGCAGGGTGAGACGCAGCTCACCGGGCTCCACCCGCAGCGGCGCTGAGTCAGGCAGCTCCGGCAGGGCAGCAAGGCGGCTCAGGGCACAGCTCTCCAGCACAGCGTCGAGGCCTGCGTCGGCCAGGGCACCGGTGAGCGCCAGCACGCAGCGGTTGGCGCCGTAGAGACGCCCGTGGAAGTCGGCCATCTCCTCAGGCGTATGGGCGAGCAGGGCCTCGCGTCGGCCGAGGATCGGGCGCCCATAAGCGTGGTCGGGGCAGGCCAGGCTGAGCAAGTGCTGCAGGGCCACCTCATCGGGTTGGTCCTCGCTCTGGGCCAGCTCCTCGAGCACCACCTGCCGCTCCAGATCGAAGGCCGCCGCCTCCAGCCGCGGCTCCAGCACCAGATCCAGCAGCAGTGCCAGCCCTTCAGCGGCCGCCGCGGGGGGGATCAGGAGGTGGTAATGCACATCGTCGAAGCCGGTGGCGGCATTGCTGCTGCCACCGAGCGCTTCGATGCGGCGGTCGAACTCGCCGGCTGCCAGGCGCCGGCTTCCCTTGAACACCATGTGTTCGAGGAAGTGGGCCAGGCCGCTTTCCGCTTCGGATTCGAAGCGGCTGCCGGCCCGACACCAGAACTCGATGCAGACCAGCGGCGCCTCCTCCAGCTCGAGGCTCAGCACCGTGGCTCCCTGTCCGAGCTGCTGACGACGGGGTTCGCCGATGCCCTGCAGCGGCGCGGCTGCCGGGGCGATGTCGCGGGCCAGGGGCAAGAACTCGGAACCGTGGCAGGATCTGCATTCTGCTGGCTGGCGCCGCCCTGTGAGTTCCGATTCCGCCGCTCCTGCCATCGACGCTCACGCCACCGGTGGTCTTCATCCGCTGGTGGACGCCCTCGCCGATCGCATCCGGGAGCGCTGGCAGCAGCTCCCCGAGCTGGCGGCGCTCGACGTCGATCCCGAGCTGGAGGCGATCAGCGGCAGTCTCGATGGTGAGGTGCTGTTCATTCGCAATGAGCTGCGGCGCTGCAGGGGCCTGCGCAAGCTGCATCTCGAAACGGCCCGCCTCGGAGCCGGCCTGCAGATTCTGCACTGCGTCTTCTTTCCGGACCCACGCTTCGATCTGCCCGTGTTCGGAGCCGACATCGTCGCCGGCCCGGCCGGCGTCTCCGCGGCGATCGTCGATCTCTCCCCGGTCACGGCGGAACTGCCGTCAGCTGTGAGCAGGGCGCTGAGCCAGCGCCCCCGCCGTCACTACGCCCAGGAGCGTGAGCTGNCGGCCTGGGGAACCATCTTCTCCCCCTTCGTGCGCTTCGTGCGTCCCACCTGCCTCACCGAAGAGCAGACCTTCGTCGACGAGGTGGACGATGTGCTGGCCGTGCTGGCCGCAGCCGTGGCTGCCGCTGAACCGCAGGCCCCTGACGACCCGGCTACGGTTGAACGCTGGGAGGGTCAGCTCCGCTATTGCAGGCAGCAGAAACGCAACGACAAGACGCGGCGAGTCCTGGAAAAGGCGTTCAATCCCGCCTGGGCCGATCGCTACATCGAGGAACTGCTGTTCGACGATCCGCCCGCACCCTGAGGCGGCGGCTGGTCAGGCGGCCCTGGCTCAGCGGCGGCCTGGCGCTGGCCATCCTGATCGGAGTTGGCCTGTTCGCCGCGCAACGCAGCCGCCGGACCCCTGCCGCGGCGCCGGCGACCAGCGTTCCTGCCGCCGCCCTGCAGCAGTTCCCCGCGCCGTGGCCGCGCTGGGGCGTCTCGAGCCGGCGGGCGACATCCGCATCCTGGCGGCGCCGGTGACTCCGATCGGCGCGAGCCCCCGCATCGACGCGTTGCTGGTTCAGGAGGGGGAGATGGTCCGCGCGGGTCAGCTGCTCGCCCGCTTCGATTCAGCCCCCCGCCAGCTGGCTGTGAGGGCCCTGGTCCGCACCCGCATCGCCAATCTGCGCCGTCGGCTCAACATTCAGACCCGCGAGCTGATCCGCTATCGCAGGCTGGCCCTGGCCGGAGCCATCCCCGCTGATCAGCTCGATCGACTCGAGCAGGAGACGCTCGAGCTGCAGGGACAGTTGCAGGAGTCCCTCGCCCAGGAGATTCAGGAAGAGACGGAGATCGTGCAGACGGAACTGCGCGCCCCGATCGACGGCATCGTGCTGCGCGTTCATGCCCGCGAGGGCGAGCGACCGGGTGAGGCAGGGATCCTGGAGCTGGGCAACACCGATCGGATGGAAGCGGTGGTGGAGGTGTACGAGAGCGATGTGAACCGGGTCAGGGTGGGGCAGCCGGTGCAGCTCACCAGTGAGAACGGCGGCTTCCAGGGCACGCTCGCCGGCAGAGTCGCGCGGATCAGTCCGCAGGTCCGCCAGCGTGAGGTGCTCTCAACCGACCCGGTGGAGGATTCCGACGCCCGCATCGTCGAGGTTCGGGTGCGGCTGGAGCCGGGAGATGCCTCACGGGTGGCACGCCTGGCCGGCATGAAGGTGATCGCCCGCTTCCAGCCATGAGTGGCTTCTGGGGATCGCGGCGCATCCCTCTGGCCTGGCTGCTGCTGACGCGTCAGCCGGCGCGGCTGGCGGTTGCCCTGGCGGGCATCGCCTTCGCCGGGATCCTGATGTTCATGCAGTTCGGCTTCCGCGACGGTCTGTTCGACGCCAGCGTGATCCTGCATCGGCGCTTCGATGCCGACATCGTGCTGATCAGCCCGCGCTCCAGCAGCTCGGTGAGCATGGCGGGCTTCCCGCGGCGACGGCTGGTGCAGGCGATGGCCGATCCCGATGTCAGCGGCATCACCCCGGTGCACTGGAACCTGCTGCTCTGGCGCAATCCGCAGACCCGCGGCACCCGTTCGATCCTGGCGCTGGGCTTCGAGCCCGGCGATCCGCTGTTCCGTGACCCCGGCCTGGGCGAGAAGGCCGGCGTCCTTACCCAGCGGGGCAGGGTGCTGTTCGACGAGCGCTCGCGGCCTGAGTTCGGGCCCGTGGCCCAGTGGTTCCGCCAGGGACGCACCGTGGAGAGCGAGATCAACGGGGTGCGGGTGCGGGTTGCGGGTCTGATCCAGATCGGGGCCTCCTTCGGCGCCGACGGCAACCTGCTCACCAGCGGCGAGACCTTCCTGCAACTGCTGCCGAACACCCCCTCGGGCAGCATCGAACTGGGCCTGGTCAGGCTGCGTCCCGGCGCCGATCGGGCGGCGGTCGTCCGCCGGCTGGAGGGGATCCTGCCTGCGGACGTGCGGGTTCTCACCCGCGAGGGCTTCATCGACTTCGAGCGTGACTACTGGCGCAGCAGCACCGCGATCGGCTTCATCTTCAGCCTCGGCGCCGCCATGGGATTCGTGGTGGGCTGCGTGATCGTGTACCAGATCCTCTACTCGGATGTGAGCGATCACCTGCCTGAGTACGCCACCCTGATGGCCATGGGCTACCGCCTCACCTCCCTGCTCGGGGTCGTGGCGCGCGAGGGCCTCCTGCTGGCAGTGCTGGGTTTCGTGCCCGCCTATGCGGCNGGGGTGTCCCTCTACGTGCTCGTGCGCAGCGCCACCAACATCCCCGTCTACATGGAGACCCAGCGGGCCTTGCTGGTCTTCAGCCTGATCGTGGTGATGTGCATGGCCTCCGCAGGGCTGGCCATGCGTCGCCTGGGCGACGCCGATCCCGCCGAGATCTTCTGACCACGATGGCCTCGACCGCCGCCGCGCTAGGCCCACAGCCCCGCACCCCGCCGCCGCGGCGGCCACCGTCGCCGTGCAGGGCCTGAACCACTGGTACGGCCGTGGCACGACGCGCCGCCAGGTGCTCCAGAGTGTGGATCTCACCATCCACCCGGGCGAGGTGGTGCTGCTCACCGGGCCCTCCGGCTGTGGCAAGACCACCCTGCTCACCCTGGTGGGGGCCCTGCGGCACGTGATGGAGGGCTCCGTGCGGGTGTTCGGCCGCGAACTGAACGGCTCGAGCCGCCGCGATCGTCAGCGCATCCGCCGCGGCATCGGCATGATCTTCCAGGGACACAATCTGTTGCGCTGCCTCACCGCCGAGCAGAACGTGCAGATGGGAGCCGACCTGCTCCCCGACCTGAGCTACAGGGCCCGGCGCGATCTGGCACGCCAGTGGCTGCGTGCGGTTGGACTGGCCGATCACCTCGCAAGCTGCCCACGACCTCTCCGGCGGACAGAAGCAGCGCGTGGCGATCGCCCGTGCCCTGGCCGCCCATCCGCGGTTGCTGCTGGCCGACGAGCCCACCGCGGCCCTCGACAGCCGCACGGGCCGCGAGGTGGTGGACCTGCTGCGCGGCCTGGCTCGCGAGGAGGGTTGCGCGGTGCTGATGGTGACCCATGACCCGCGCATCCTGGATGTGGCCGACCGGCTGCTGCGCATGGAGGACGGCAGGTTGTGGGCGGCATCCCCACCCCCATGAGACGGTCGCCGCTGCCCCGGTTGAGTAGGGTGAGATCTCGACACCAGGAGCTCTGTCTTCTCCCGTATGGCCAAGCGCAGGAATCTGAAGAAGGAAAAGCAGGAGCGCAACCGCGCCTACGCCCGCAAGTTCAAGAAGCGCAAGCTCCGCAACGACGGCCGCGGTGAAGGAGCCGGCAACGGTGTGACCGGCACCGCCAACAACGGCGGAGCAGCCGACTGAGCCGGCCTCTGCCGCCAGGGCGACCTGACTGGGGATCCTGCGGGGTCCTTTTTTTCTGCCCGCCACCTTGCCTGGTCAGCGCATGTTCATCAGCGTCGTCATCCCCACCTACAACCGTCTGCCGATCCTGCAGCAGTGCCTGGGGGCCCTCGAGCGGCAACGGCTGAGCGCTCCGATCAGCGCCTACGAGGTGGTGGTGGTGGATGACGGCTCCACCGATGCCACGGTGGCCTGGCTCACCAGCCAGGCCGAGATCCTGCCGCACGTGCGGCTTGTCCGTCAGGAGCATGGCGGGCCAGCGGAGGGCCGCAACCGGGGCGTGCGGGAGGCCCGCGGTGAGGTGATCGTGTTCATCGACAGCGATCTGGTGGTTACCCCCACCTTCCTGATCAGCCACGCCCGGCAGCTCGAGCACGACTGGCAGCGCCACGGCGATCGGCGCTGCTTCACCTATGGCGCGGTGATCAACACCGCCAACTTCGAGGATCCCACCAGTGAGCCCCACAAGCTTCGCGACCTCTCCTGGGCCTACTTCGCCACCGGCAACGTGGCGATCGACCGGCAGCTGCTGGAGCAGGCCGGGCTGTTCGACACCGCCTTCCGTCTCTACGGCTGGGAGGATCTCGAGCTGGGCGAGCGGCTGCGCCAGCTCGGCACCCGTCTGGTGCGCTGCCCTGAAGCGGTGGGCTACCACTGGCACCCCGCACTTGATCTGGGGCAGATTCCCCATCTGATCCAGGTTGAGCGGCAGCGGGCCCGCATNGGGCTGGTGTTCTACCGAAAACACCCCACCTGGAGGGTGCNGCTGATGATCCAGTTCACCTGGATGCATCGCCTGCTGTGGGAGCTCCTCTGTCTCGGCGGGCTGATCAATGAGCGGTCGCTGCGTCCCCTGCTGGCCTGGCTGATCCGTGGCGGCAAGCCCGGTCTGGCGATGGAGCTGCTGCGTCTGCCGCTCAACCGCATCGGCGTGCGCGCCCTGTTCGCCGAGGCCAGGCAGGCGTTTTGATAGGGTTCGCAAGTTCCTTTCACCCCGCACACCTGCCCGTTTCGGGTGATCCGTCCAGAGCCCTCCAGGGGCCGGCGGAGTCCCTGGCAGGTGGTGGCCAACCCGAAACCCTCAACACCATGGCTGTTGTCACTCTCGCCGAAATGATGGAGGCGGGTGCCCACTTCGGGCACCAGACCCGCCGCTGGAATCCCAAGATGTCGCGCTACATCTACTGCGCGCGCAACGGGGTTCACATCATCGATCTCGTGCAGACGGCCGTCTGCATGAACAACGCCTACAAATGGGTTCGCAGTGCCGCCCGCAGCGGCAAGCGCTTTCTCTTCGTGGGCACCAAGAAGCAGGCTTCCGAGGTGATCGCCCAGGAGGCGACCCGCTGCGGCGCCGCCTATGTGAATCAGCGCTGGCTGGGCGGCATGCTCACCAACTGGACGACGATGCGGGCCCGCATCGACCGGCTCAAGGATCTGGAGCGCATGGAGAGCTCCGGTGCCATCGCCATGCGCCCCAAGAAGGAAGCGGCGGTGCTGCGTCGTGAGCTCGAGCGCCTGCAGAAGTATCTCGGCGGTCTCAAGAACATGCGCCGTCTGCCGACGTGGTGGTGCTGGTGGATCAGCGCCGCGAGACCAATGCTGTGCTGGAGGCCCGCAAGCTCGACATCCCCCTGGTGTCGATGCTCGACACCAACTGCGATCCCGATCTTTGCGATGTGCCCATCCCCTGCAATGACGACGCCGTGCGTTCGGTGCAGCTCGTGCTGAGCCGTCTCGCCGATGCCATCAACGAAGGCCGTCATGGTGCCGGCGACCAGGGTCGCGACGACGAAGCCTGAAACCTCTGACCGCCCCAGCGGTGCACGGTTGATCAGCGACCTCGCTGAGTTCGGATTTCCAATTTCCTCCCTCCAACGTCATGGCTGAGATTTCGGCAAAACTGGTCAAGGATCTGCGCGACAAGACCGGCGCAGGCATGATGGACTGCAAGAAGGCGCTCGCCGAGACCAAGGGCGACACCGAAAAGGCAATCGAATGGCTGCGCCAGAAGGGCATCGCCAGCGCCGAGAAGAAAGCGGGCCGCACCGCCGCTGAGGGCGCCATCGGCTCCTACATCCACACCGGAGCGCGGGTGGGCGTGCTTGTGGAAGTGAACTGCGAGACCGACTTCGTGGCCCGCGGTGAACTCTTCCAGGAACTGCTGCGCAACGTGGCCATGCAGATCGCCGCTTGCCCTTCGGTCGACTACGTGACCGTGGATCAGATCCCCGCTGAGGTGGCGGAGCGTGAGAAGCAGATCGAGATGGGCCGCGACGATCTGGCCGGCAAGAAGGAGGAGATGAAGGAGAAGATCGTCGCCGGTCGCATCGGCAAGCGTCTCAAGGAGATGGCCCTGATGGATCAGCCCTTCATCAAGGACAGCTCGATCACCGTGGCTGACATGGTGAAGCAGGTGGCCGGCAAGGTGGGCGAGAACATTCAGGTGCGCCGCTTCGTGCGCTTCAACCTCGGTGAAGGCATCGAGGTGGAGAAGATGGATTTCGCCGCCGAGGTGGCGGCCATGCAGGCCGCCTGATCCGGCCCGCAGCGTCCCATCTGCCGCGTTCCATGCTGGAGGCCCTCGGGGAAACCCGCCAACAGCTCGCAACTCTGCGCCAGCAGTGCGCCAGCCTCAACCCGGAGCTCTACCGGCAGCTGGCCCTCTATCTTCAGGTTCTGCGTGACGGCCTGCTGGATTCTGTTCAGCAGGCCTGTTTTCATCTGGCCACCGAAGTCCATCCGGATCGCTACCTGGCAATGTCTCTCCCGGCGCGTCGCCGTCTGCATCGGCGCCTGGACGCCCTGGTCCGCCGCGCCGCCAGTCTGCTCACGGTGGAACAGCTGGCCCTGCTGGCCGCCCAGCTGAGGCGCGAGCGCATGGCCGAGGAACAGATGCAGCGATTGCTGTGGCAGGGCGATGATGAGCTCGAGACCTCTGGGCCACCCCCCGCCGACGATGATCCTCCAGGCTCGGTGCGGCTCGCGCTGGAGCCGCCGATCTCCTGGGCTCGGGGCGATTCCAGCCTGATGCCAGCGGCCANGGGGGAGCAGCGCGACGCCCCTGCCGCGCCCAGTGCTGCCCCTGAAGACGGTTCTGAGGTCTGGATCGGGGACCTCCAGGCTGTCGTCGAGCGAGTCGACCCAGACGACGACGCTTCGCATGACGCCCCTGCCGTTCCGCCGCCATGGAATCAGGGCCGTCTGCCCCAGGATCCGGGGGCTCTTCTGGTCTGGCTGGATGGTTTCGAGCTGGCGCTGGAGCGCCGTCTGCGCAACCTCTCCCATGCCATCAATGTGGAGTTGCTGCGCGCCGAGTTGAGCCGAGGCCTGTTGCCTCTCGGTCTGCTCGAGGCGGTGCAACAAGGAAGGATCGACCTTCAGCCAAGTCAGCCCAACCTGATCCGCCTGCCCGTTCAGGGAACTGAAGCTCTGGCCGTGCTGCTGCGATGCGTGGATCTTGAGCAGGAGCAGCCGAGGCTGCGTACCTGTCGCAGCCGCTGGCGCGCCAGTCGGCTCGAAGTGCGCAAAATGGCGGAGCGCGGCCGGCTCCTGCAGCGCCGCGTTCAGGTGCTGGAGGCGCAACAGCTGTGGCTGACGGACATCACCACGCACCGCCCCTAGAGGCCCATCCGCCCCTCGCGGCCTGTGATGCCTGGCTGAGGACCCTCCAGCAGGCCCTCCAGCTGGAGGTGGACCGGGGATTCGAGGATCTGCTCGGTCGTCAGGAGCGCTTCAGCCAGTTCCTCTCGCGCTGCCTGCTTCAGCCTCCGCAGGGTGCTGATGCTTCTTTCTCCGACAAGGAGGATCTCCGCCGCCTGGCGGAGGCCTTCGCCAGCTACGGGCAGCTTTCCCCGTCCCAGCGCCAGAGCCTGGTGCGTCGCTGCCGCCAGCATCTCCATCTGCTGCGGCGGCGCCTGCAGCCAGCGGAGCCGCCGGCACCGCCCCGGCTGCGGCTGAGCGATGCGGCGGCTCCGCTGTCCGCCGGTCCTGCTGCCGGCAGGGCACAGCAGGGGCCTCAGTTGCGGGCCGACACGCCGCTTTCGGAGATCCCAGGCGTCGGTTCGCGCACCGCGGCCAAGCTTGCCCAGCTCGGGTTGTTCGTGGTGCGTGATCTGGTGCACTACTACCCGCGCGACTATCTCGACTATGCCAATCTCGCGCGGATCAGTGGCCTCGAGGTGGGTCGCACCGCCACCATCGTGGCCAGCGTGCGTCGCTGTCACGCCTTCACCAGCCCACGCAACCCCAACCTCTCGATCCTCGAGCTGCAGCTGGCCGACAGCACCGGGCGGATCCGGGTGAGCCGCTTTCTCGCCGGCCGCCGCTATGCCAACCCCGCCTGGCTCAAGAACCAGCAGCGTCAGTATCCCCCCGGTGCCACGGTGGCTGTGTCGGGGCTTGTGCGCCAGANCCCCTACGGCCCGGCATTCCACGACCCGCTGATCGAAGTGCTCGAGAGTCCGTACGCTCCGGTGCGCTCGAGCCAGATCGGCCGCCTCATCCCGGTGTATGGGCTCACCGAGGGGCTGGGGGCCGACCGGCTGAGGCAGGCCGTCACGGCCGTGCTGCCGCTGGTGCTCAGCTGGCCCGATCCCATCCCCGAACCGCTGCGGCAGCGGGAAGGTCTGATGGATCGCGGCGTGGCCCTCAGCCAGATCCATGCGCCGGCCAACGCCGAACAGCTGCAGCAAAGTCGGCGGCGCCTCGTGTTCGACGAGTTTCTGCTGCTGCAGCTCGGCCTGCTGCAGCGTCGCCGGGAGCTCACCTCCCGCCAGGCTTCTCCCCTTGAACCGGTCGCGGGCGGTGTGCTGACCGCCCGCTTTCTGGAGCTGCTGCCCTTCAGCCTCACCGCTGCCCAGCGGCGGGTTCTGGATGAAATCCGTGCCGATCTNCGCCANCCGACCGACCCATGGCCCGGCTGGTGCAGGGCGATGTGGGCAGCGGCAAGACCGTGGTGGCCGTCGCCGCCCTGCTGACGGCCATCGATGCCGGCTGCCAGGGCGCTCTGATGGCCCCAACCGAGGTGCTCGCCGAGCAGCACTACGCCAAGCTATGCAGCTGGCTGCCCCAGCTGCACGTGAGCTGCGCCCTGCTCAGCGGCTCCACACCGGCTCGCCGGCGCCGTGAGCTGCTGGCCGATCTCGCCAACGGCAACCTTCAGCTGCTGGTGGGGACGCATGCACTGCTGGAGGACCCGGTGCAGTTCGCCCGCCTCGGTCTGGTGGTTGTGGATGAGCAGCACCGCTTCGGGGTGCGGCAGCGCGACAGGCTGCTGAGCAANGGGCTCCAGCCGCACCTGCTCACGATGACGGCCACGCCGATTCCCCGCACCCTGGCCCTCTCGCTGCACGGCGATCTCGAGGTGAGTCAGATCGATGAACTCCCACCCGGTCGCACCCCCATCCGCACCCAGCTGCTGGCCGGCTCCGAGCGGGCGCGGGCTTATGACCTGATCCGCGCCGAGGTGAGCAAGGGCCAACGGGCCTACGTGGTGCTGCCACTGGTGGAGGAGTCCGAGAAGCTCGACCTGCGCTCGGCGGTGGATGTGCACCGCCAGCTGGCCGAGCAGGTGTTCCCCGATCTCGTCGTTGGACTGCTGCACGGGCGGATGGCGAGTGCCGACAAGCAGGCTGCCATTGGCGCCTTTGCCTCCGGCAGCACCCAGGTGCTGGTGAGCACCACGGTGGTGGAGGTGGGTGTGGATGTGCCGCAGGCCAGTGTGATGGTGATCGAGCACGCCGAGCGTTTCGGGCTGGCGCAGTTGCACCAGCTACGCGGCCGGGTGGGGCGGGGTGCGGCGGCATCCCACTGCCTGCTGATCCACGATGGCCGCAACGCCCTGGCGCGCCAGCGGCTTGAGGTGCTGGTACGTTCAACCGACGGCTTCGAGATCGCCGAGATGGACCTGCGACTGCGGGGACCCGGCCAGGTGCTGGGCACGCGTCAGTCCGGTCTGCCGGATCTGGCTCTGGCCAGCCTCAGCGAGGATGGCGAAACCCTGGAGCGTGCCCGGATCATGGCCCAGGCGATCACCGCCGCCGATCCCGATCTGAGCGGCCATCCCGCATTGCGTGATGCCCTGGCCGAAAGCCGTCGCCGTCTGAGCCTCCAGGGCGGTCGCCTCAACTGAGCCATCGCCCTCGAGACGCCGCGCCGCTGTCATGAGCCTGCGACCCTGGAACAACCTGCCGATCGACGACTGCGGCGAGCCCCTGGAGGCATTGCCCCGCGAGCTGCTGCGGCTCGAACCTCATCCCTACATGACCCTCGGCGCCCCCTATGGCGCCGACGGCGGGCCGTTCCAGCTGCGCCGTGGGGTGGTGGCGAGGCTGCTCCAGGCTCAGCTTCATCTCCAGCAGCACTCGCCCCGGTACCGGCTGGCGATTTTCGATGGCTGGCGACCCCTGGCGGTGCAGGCGTTCATGGTGCAGGAGGCGATCGCCCAGACCTGCCGCGAGCGGGGGCTCGATCCGGCCGGCTCCGGCCCCGATCAGGAGGCCGTGCTGGCCGACGTGGGCCGCTTCTGGGCTCCACCGAACCCCGATCCCTCCGCTCCGCCTCCCCACAGCACCGGCGCTGCCGTGGATCTCACCTTGGCTGATCGGCTCACGGGTGTGCCGGTTGCCATGGGCTCGGCCATCGATGCGATCGGTGCCGTCTCCGAACCGGATCATTGGCTGGAGCAGGCCCGACAGGGGGCGCCCGGGCAGCGGCGGCAGCTCCTCCTGGAATGGCACCACCACCGCTGTCTGCTGCGCGACGCCATGCAGGCCGCGGGCTTCAGCCAGCACCCCAACGAGTGGTGGCACTTCAGCTGGGGCGATCAGCTGTGGGCCTGGCGGCGCGGCGAACCCTGCGCCTGCTACGGCCGGGTCGATGGTCCCGGCGGTTGAGCTCCGGGTTTGCCCGCTGGCCTGAGCAGCTCGGCTTCGAGAGCACTGGCAGTCTCCGGCGCCATCAACCCCTTGGCCACGCAGCGGCGCAGCGTGGCTGCGGTGAGCTCCAGCTGCACCCGCCGCAACTGCTGGAGCACGGCTTCGCTTTGGTCGGCATAGGGTTGCAGCTGCCGCTCGAAGCCGCTGCGGATGGTGGCCGGCTGGCAGGTGAGTGGATCCGGGTCGTAGTAGACGGGGCGTGAGGCTGGCGGGGGCGGTTGGGCCCGCCCCTGGCTGCGCCCCGCTCGGCCAACGCCATCCCGGCTGCCAGAAAGCCCGCCAGGCTGGCCAGGCAGAACAGAGTTGCGGTACGGCGGCGCATCAGGCCCCCTGCAGCAGTTCCAGGGTTCTGTCGCGCCCGCACTTCAGCACGAAATCGCCGAAGCTGCGCCGGCCCCCCGCTTCATGCCAGGCGCGAAGCAGCGGCTCCAGCGTGCTCTCGAGCTGTTCGAGGGGCATCTTCTCGAGGTAGGGCTCGGCCAGGCGGCTGAGGTTCGGGGTGCCTCCCAGCCAGAGCTGGTACTGGTCGACACCGCTGCCGACAAGCCCGATCTCGGCCATGTAGGGCCTGGCGCATCCGTTCGGGCATCCCGTCATGCGCACCAGCACGGACCTGTTGATCCCCAGTCGGTTCAGCAGGGCATCGAGGCGATCCAGCACGGCGGGCAACCCCCGCTCGGCTTCGGTGACCGCCAGGCCGCACAGCGGCAGCGCCGGGCAGGCGATGGCATGACGGGCCAGCAGGGGCGGCGCCTCCGGCGTCTCGAATCCGATCGCCGCCAGTTCGGCCCGGATGCTGCTGCGCTGGGATGCGCCGATGTTGCAGAGCAGCAGATCCTGGTTGGGCGTGACCCGCACCTCCAGCTTGTAGGTGTCGACCAGTCGGCGAAGGCCGCTCTTGAGATCGCCCGCCACCCGGCCGCAGAGCACCGGCAAGCCCACGAACCAGAGGCCGCTGCCCTGACGGTGCCAGCCGAGATAATCCTCCAGCTTGGCCTTCGGCTCCTGGCGAAGCCTCGGATCGGATGGGGGAAGTAGCGCTGCTGCAGTTCCTGTCGGAACCAGTCGATGCCCCTGTCGTGGATCAGATACTTCATGCGGGCGTGGCGTCGCTGAACGCGGTCGCCATGATCACGCTGCAGCGCCACGATCGCCTGACAGAGCTCCAGGATGTGCTCAGCGGCCACGTAGCCGAGAGGGTCGGCTGTGCGGGCGAAGGTCTCCTCCTTGTTGTGGG
>NZ_LFEK01000110.1 GCF_001039265.1 Synechococcus sp. GFB01
ACCGGATCGTGCAGGCCTGTGCCAAGGAGCAGCAGATCTTCCGCATCGACCACTATCTCGGCAAGGAGACGGTGCAGAACATCCTGGTGCTGCGCTTCGCGAACACCATCTTCGAGCCGATCTGGAACCGGAACTACATCGCCAGCGTGCAGATCACCGCCGCCGAAACGGTGGGGGTGGAGGAGAGGGCCGGTTACTACGAGACCAGCGGGGCCCTGCGCGACATGGTGCAGAACCACCTCACCCAGATGCTGGCCCTCACCACGATGGAGCCACCGGGGCGGTTCGATCCGGAGGCGATCCGCAACGAGAAGGCGAAGGTGCTGCAGGCCGCCCGTCTGGCCAGTGAGGAGGAGGCCTGGACCTGCTGCGTGCGCGGCCAGTACGGCCCGGGGGGATCGGCCGGCCGGCCGATCCCCGGCTACCGCCAGGAGCCGGGCGTGAACCCCAACAGCACCACCGAGACCTACGTGGCGATGAAGCTGTTCATCAACAACTGGCGCTGGCAGGGGGTGCCCTTCTACCTGCGCACCGGCAAGCGGCTGCCGAAGCGCCTCTCGGAGGTGGTGCTCACCTTCCGCGAGGCGCCGGTCCATCTGTTCGACGCCGCCGGCGGCGCCCCCACCCCCAACCAGCTGATCCTCCGCATCCAGCCCGATGAGGGTGCCGAGTTCTGCTTCGAGGTGAAGGCTCCCGGATCCGGCATGCGCAGTCGCCCGGTCGACATGGCCTTCAGCTACGACGAAAGCTTCGGCGAGCCCAGTGATGAGGGGTATGTGCGGCTGCTGGCCGACGCCATGCTCGGCGATCCCACCCTGTTCACCCGCAGCGACGAGGTGGAGGCAGCCTGGCGGCTCTACACCCCGCTGCTGCAGCTGATGGAGGAGTCCCCCTGGCAGCTGCCCGTGCATCCCTACGAGGCCCGCACCTGGGGTCCCGCCGCCGCCGACAACCTCCTGGCCGACGACGGCCTCGTCTGGCGGCGTCCCTGACCCCGCCCCCCCGCCGCTACGCCGACCGCCCCCGATCCTCATGGCTGCCCAGCTCACCCTCCAGGCCCCAACCGCCCTGCCGCCCCAGGAGGTGACCGCCTACCTGGAACGCCTCTGGGGCGAAGACCTGCAGCACTCCAGTGGCGCCGCCAGCTTCAGCCTGGTGGTCTACGAACCCTCCTGGCTGCAGCAGCACCTGATCCGCACCGGCCGCGTCAGTTGCGGGCTCACCGGGCTGCTGGAGAGGGACGTGATCCAGGCCGCCAAGGCCGCCGTGCCCGAACTGGGTCTGCCGCTCAGCACCGCCGTGATGGATCAGCGCCTGGCCTGGGCCCTGGGCCAGCAGCCGGGCAACCGGCCCATGGAGGACCTGCGGGGCCAGTTCGTGAGCGCCGCGATCAGTGGCCTCACGCCGCGGCGACTGATCACCCTGGCCCCCAGCCTGGATGAGGGCCGCGGCCTGGAGACCCTGGTGGCGGCCTACTGCCCGCTGCCGGAGGAGGGCGGCGGCGGCCAGGCGTGCGGCGATGTGGTGGTGCTGCGCGGCGGGCGCGGATCCCTCGAGCAGGCCCTGCCGCTGGTGCAGCCGCTGATCCCCCCCGAGCTGCCGTGCTGGGTGTGGTGGAACAGCAGCCTCGATGAAGCGCCCCAGCTGCTCGACGACCTGGCACCCCCTCCGCGCCGGCTGGTGGTCGACAGCTCGCTCGGCCAACCCCGACGCTGCATCGATCTGCTGGTGGAGCGCATCGAGGCCGGCCAGGCGGTGAACGATCTCAACTGGCTGCGGCTGCGCACCTGGCGCGAGTCGCTGGCGATGGTGTTCGACCCGCCGTCGCGCCGCAATGCCCTGGAGCACGTGGTGCAGCTCGACGTCGACGTGGAGGGCGACCACCCGCTCAAGGGCCTGCTGCTGACGGCCTGGCTCGCGGATCGACTGGGCTGGCACCTGGTGGACACCTACCGGGTCGAGGAGGGCGAGGGGATCGGCGCCGAATTCCAGCGCACCGATGGCGTGTCGGTGCAGTTCCGGCTGATGCCGGTGCCGGTGGGAAGCCCCAAGCTCCATCCCGGAGCCCTGGTGGGCCTGCGCCTGATCTGCGCTCCCGAGGGCCGTCCGCCCCTGTGCGTGATCCTCTGCTCCGAATCGGGGGGCTGCATGCGACTGGAGGCCGGCGGCATGGCCTCGATGGAACTGGCCGAGGATGTGGTGCCGCTGCCGAATGAGAGCGAGGAGATGGAGCTGGCGCGACTGCTCTCCGGCGGCCACGACACCACCAATCCCCTGATGGCCGCGTCCGCGCGGCTGGCGGCGAGATTGCTGCCGGACTGATGGCCTGCCTGATCGGCGCACCCTGCAGCGGCAGTGGCAAGACCCTGCTGAGCCTCTGTCTTGCCGCCGTGGCCCGCAGGCGCGGCCTGACGCTGCAGCCGTTCAAGGTGGGGCCCGACTACCTGGATCCCCAGTTGCTCAGCCGTGTGAGCGGGCGCCCCTGCCGCAACCTCGATCCGCTCCTGTGTGGCGATGGCTGGGTGGAGCGGAGCTTCGCCTGGCATGGCAGCAGCGCCGATCAGGTTCTGGTGGAAGGGGTGATGGGCCTGTTCGATGGGCGCGGCCCCGGCACCAGCGGCAGCTCCGCCGCCGTGGCCGCCCTGCTCGACCTGCCGGTGGTGCTGGTGGTGGAAGCCTCCCGGCAGGCGGGGTCGCTGGCCGCATTGGTGCGGGGATTCCGGGATCACGGCCCGCCCGCCATCCGACTGGCGGGGGTGGTGCTCAACCGGGTCAGCAGCTCGCGGCACAGGAGCCTGCTGACCGAAGCCCTGGCCAGCATCGACGTGCCGCTGCTGGGCATCCTGCCCTCCGACCCGGCCCTGGAACTGCCCTCCCGCCATCTGGGACTGCTGCCCCCGGGCGAGCTGGCCGATCTGCCCGACCGGCAGCAGCGCTNGGCAACACTGGCCGAGCGGCACCTGGATCTGGAACGGCTGGAGCACCTGCTCCGGCCAGCGACACGCCTGTACGGCGAAGGTCAGCCGATTCAGTGGTGCGTGGCCCGGGCCGGCCTGGGCCAGATCACCGCCGATCCAACCGACGCCCAGGGTCTGAGGCCGTTGGTGGCCGTGGCCAGCGATGCCGCGTTCCATTTCCGCTATCCGGAGGGCGAGGAACTGCTTAGAGCCGCAGGACTGGAGCCTCAGCCCTGGAGCCCGCTGGCCGATCAGCCCCTGCCCGCCGGCACCCGGGCCGTGGTGATCCCAGGTGGCTACCCGGAACTCCACGCCGCCCGGCTGGAGGCCTGCCGTCGCAGCATCGGGTCCCTGCAGCAGGCCGCTGGGAACGGCCTGCCGATCGCCGCGGAATGCGGCGGGCTGCTGCTGCTGGGCCGGCATCTGACAGACCCCCAGGGAGGCCGGCACCGCATGGCTGGGTTACTGCCGTTCGATGCCTGCCGGGGGGAGCTGAGCCTCGGCTATCGCCAGGCCACCGCCCTGACGCAGGGGCTGCTGGTGCGGCGGGGTGAACGCTTCTCCGGGCACGAATTCCATCGTTGGCAGCTGCAGGCGATGGGTCCGGGACAACCGCTGTGGGAGATGGAAGGATGGGGGGTGGCGACCCACACCGAAGGATGGACAACGCCGAACGTGCACGCCAGCTGGCTCCATCTCCACTGGGCTGGTTGCCCGGTGATCCCCTTCCGGCTGGCCGCCGCAGCAAGAGCCCACGCTTCGAGCGCGGCGCTGCAAGCCGCAGCGGTGCCGGCGCTTCCAACGCCACCGAGCGCTGGCGCCTGATCGTGCGGGGCAGAGTGCAGGGGGTGGGGTATCGCGCCGGCTGCCGCGACAGGGCCCGGGACCTGGGGCTGGGTGGATGGGTCCGCAACCTTCCGGATGGCTCGGTCGAGGTGGAGGCCGAAGGCACGGCCGAACAGCTCGCCGAACTCCGGCTCTGGTGCGAGCACGGGCCTGAGGGTGCCGGCGTCAGCGGCGTGGGCATCAGCCAGATCGGCCTCACCGGCCAGGACTGGTTCGAGGTGCGACGCTGAACCGGCATCGGAGCGCTGATGGCTCACCTGCTCGGGGAAATCACGGCCTTCGGTCTGGCGATCTCCCTGTCGNCCCTCCACATCGGACTGCTGCTGCTGCTCCTGCTCGGTCCCGATCCGCTACGGCGGGGTGGCTGGTTCGTGGCGGCCTGGCTGGTCACCACGGCCGNCATGGTGCTGGGCCTGCTCACCATGGGGCATGGCCTGCTGCTCACCATGGAGAAAGGCACCTCCCACCGCACCGGCCTGGACCTGCTGGCAGCCGGAGCACTGCTGGCCCTTGGGCTGCGGGAGCTGCTCAACGCCAGCGAGGGAGCCGCCCCCCCTGGCTGGAGCAACCGCCTGGAGCGCTTCGGCGCCATGCCTCTGCCCGTGCTGCTGGGGATCAGCACGGGGCTCCAGGTTGCTGCTCCGGATGATCTGATGCTCTACGCCAAGACCGCCGGCAGCCTGCTGGAAGCCGGCCTGCCCCGCCCCCAGGAGGCCCTGGCCACAGCGGTGTTCAGCCTGATGTGCAGCCTGCTGCTGCTGCTGCCGCTGCTGGCGCTGCTGCTGCTGGGCCGCGAGCGGATGCTGCCGCTGCTGCTGGGCGGCAGAACCTGGATCGAGACCCGCGGGGATCTGGTGATGGGTCTGGTCAGCCTCGCGCTGGCTGGCTACCTGGGCTGGCAGGGCGTCGAGGGCCTCGGACTGACCCGGCACTGAGGGCCGGGAGGCAGCGGGAACTCACTGCAAGGCAGGCCCGGAGAGGCTCAGCCGCTCTGCAGCCACTCGCGCCAGAGCTGCTGATCGGCGTGACTGGCGGAGCCGGCCACCAGGCTCACCGCCTGGCTCGCCCGGCTCACCGCCACATACACCAGCTGACGGCGCAGCACAGCATCCTTCGGCCAGAACACATCGGCATCGACGAACACTTCGGCGAAGGTGCTGCCCTGGCTGCGGTGCACGGTGAGCACCGCAGCCGGCCCCAGCGAAGCGAAGGCATCGCGCACCAGGAAGAAACGCCGCCAGAGAGCCCTGGCAGCCGACGCCTCGGCGGCGCGGGCGGCGGCGCGCAACCGGCCCAGCACCGCATCGAGCCGGGCCCGCGCCGGGCTGCCGATCGGCGGCAGCAGGCGCAACTGCAGCTGCCCGTCACCCAGCTGCACCGTGGCGGTGAGCGTGTCGATCAGGGGCACCGCCAGGCCCCCCTCCAGCAGATCCCCAGCCAGGTCCGCCTCAGCAACGCCGAACTCCGCCAGGTCACAGCGCTCGGGCACCACATCCAGCACCACCAGCTCGCGGTTGGAGCCGAGCACCATGTCGGGTTCCTCGGCGATCTCCTCCCCCTGGCGGCAGGCGGGGGCCATCACCGCCGCGCGGGTGATCAGCACCTCCCCGGGGAGCACCGGCAGCTGGTCGGCCATCTCACCGTGCAGGGCGCGGCGCGCGATCGGCACCAGCTGCTCCAGCGAACGGTTGGTGTAGCAGAGGATGCGGGCCAGGTCGGGATTGTCGGTTTCCGCCGAGCGGCGCAGGGCCGTCTGAGCCGCTAGCAACCACTCCTCCCGGTCGAGCAGGGCCACCATGCCCTCGGCGGTGCGGATCGGCGGCAGCGGCGGGGGTCGCCGGCAGGGCAGCGCCTGCTCGCGAATCCCACTGGCCAGCCGCAGCACGGGCCCCTGGTGGCGCACCACCTGGCGCAGCTGGGCGCAGCAGGCCCTGGCCAGGCCGAACACGGGACTGCTCGGCTCCCCGACCGGAGGCAGCTGGGCCGGGTCCCCGACGAACACCAGACGGGTGCCGAACGGATGGGCGCAGCGCAGGGCGATCTCCAGCAGCTGGGAATCCACCATCGAGGCCTCATCGATCAGGACCAGGCCGAGATGCTCGAGGGCTGCGGCGGTCTGGCCGGTTTCCTCGCAACGCTCCAGGTCCCCCTGGCGCCTGAGCTTGAGTCGCAGCAGGCGATGGATGGTGGAGGGGTACCAGGTGGGCGTGAGGGCCACCGCGGCCAGATGGGAACGCAGCACCCCGACCGCCTTGTGGGTGGGTGCCACGACCGTCCAGCACAGTCCAGCCGCCTCCACCTGGACCAGAAAGGCCATCGAGAGTGTGGTCTTGCCCGTGCCGGCATAGCCACTGAGCACGAACGGCCGGCCTTCGGCTGGACCCTTCAGCCAGCTGGCGAAGGCCTCGGTAGCGGCCTGCTGGTCGGGGGTGAGCAGCACGGCATCAGGCGCAGCTGGAGGGATGGGGAGGCGGCCTGATCAGCCCACCGGCAGCCAGACTCCCAGGTGCTGGGCCAGCGCCAGCGGAGATCCAACCCAGACGAGTCCGGGCAGGGCCACGGCCGGACCGATCACAGCGCCCACCAGCACCTCCAGGCGGGTGTGGCCGAGATTCTCTTTGAGGGGTCTGAGGGCAGGGGGGGTCTCGGGGTGAGTNCTCCCANGAGGCCATCGGGCAGGCCGTTGACCCGCTGGGCGGTGAGGCCGGCGGCGCGGCGCACCCCGGCCGCGTCGTAGAGCACCACGAAGCAGAGCACGGCCGCCAGGCCAAACAAGGGATCGGCAAAGCCCAGCTGCCAGCCCAGGGAGGCGGCGGTGCCGGTCATCAGGGCCGAGTGACTGGACGGCATGCCCCCGGTTTCTACCAGCACCCTGGGATTCCAGCGGCGATGCACCACCAGTTCGATCACCAGCTTCGAGAGCTGGGCCACCCCACAGGCGGCCAATCCCCACCAGAGAGGGCCGTTGTCGAGCAGTCCCTGCAGGAGCGGCGAAGCGGACGAGTCGACGCTCATCGGTCGCGACTGGTGATGTAATCGGCCAGGGCCAGCAGGGGGGCAGCCCTGAGGGCACCGCTCCCGCCGGCAGCGAAGGGCACCAGGGCGGCCTTNGCCTCCGCCACCAGCGCTTCGGCCCGCTGGCGGGATTCCTCCAGCCCCAGCAGCTTGGGATAGGTGGTCTTGTCGGCGGTCAGATCCTTGCCGGCGGTCTTGCCCAGCACCTCGCTGCTCGCCGTCACGTCGAGGATGTCGTCGATGATCTGGAACGCCAGACCGATCCCGCGGGCATAGGTGCGCAGGGCCTCAAGCAGCTCGGTGGGGGCACCTGCGATCAGCGCACCGCTGAGCACGCAGGCCCTCAGCAGGGCACCCGTCTTGTGGAGATGGATGTACTCGAGCGTGTCAAGGTCGACGTCCTTGCCCTCGCACTCCAGATCCACCACCTGGCCGCCCACCAGGCCCGGCGCGCCGGAGGCCAGACTCAGCTCCCCCACCACCGCCAGAAGCCGCTCCGCCGGTACACCCGGACTGCGCAGGGCCACCATCTCGAAGGCACGCGTCAGCAGCGCATCGCCGGCCAGGATGGCGTTGGCCTCGCCATAGACCTTGTGGTTGGTGGGCCGGCCGCGGCGCAGGTCGTCGTTGTCCATGGCGGGCAGATCGTCATGGATCAGCGACATGGTGTGGATCATCTCCAGCGCCACAGCCGTGGGCATGGCCAGCTCACGGCTGCCGCCGGCCAGCTCGCAGGCCGCCAGGCAGAGGATCGGCCGCAGCCGCTTGCCACCGGCCAGCAGGGAGTAACGCATCGCTTCCCGCAGGCTTTCAGGCCGCTCCGGCGCCAGGGAGCGGTCGAGGGCCTCCTCCACCCGCTGGCGCGCTGCCTCCAGATAGGCGGCGAAATCGAAGGGGGTGGATACCGCCGCAGTCATGAAGCTTCGGCCAGGGGCCTCCGGGCTGGCGGGATTCTCTCAGGCGATCCGTCACTGCAGCGGCACAGCAACCTCTCGGGTGCCACGGCGACCGCCAGGGCAGAGCCCGCGAAGCCCGCCGACGCCCGTCCCGGTCTGGCCGGCGCTAGGGCACCAGATCGCCCAGACCATGCGCCAGANCGTGGTGACGGCACCAGGCCACCACGGTGTTCACCAGCAGCAGCGTCACCGTCATCGGCCCCACGCCACCGGGCACCGGAGTGATCGCGCTGGCGATCGGCTCGACCTCCTCGTAGCGCACATCGCCGCAGAGACGCGCCCTGGCATCGGGTCCTGCCCCCGGCTCGGGCTCCAGCCGGTGGATGCCCACATCCACCACCACAGCGCCTGGCTTGACGTGCTCCGCCCCGATCATCCGAGGCTTGCCGGCCGCCACCACGAGCACATCGGCCTGCCGGGTGAGCGCAGCCAGATCGGTGGTGCGGGAGTGGGCGATGCTCACCGTGGCCTGGGCGGCCTGCAGCATCAGCGCCATCGGCTGGCCCACCAGGATGCTGCGGCCGACCACCACCGCCCGCTTGCCGGCGAGCTCGACGCCGGCTGCCGCCAGCAGGGCCATCACGCCGGCGGGCGTGCAACTGCGCGGGCCCGGCTCGCACTTGAGCAGCCGCCCGAGATTGAGGGTGTGCAGGCCATCGGCATCCTTCTCCGGATCGATGGCAGCCAGAAGGGGCCGCTCATCCAGTCCCGCCGGCACGGGCAGCTGCAGCAGGATGCCGTCGACGGCCTGATCGGCGTTCAGCTGCTGGATCGTGCTGAGCACCTGCTCTGCGCTGGTCGCCGCCGGCAGATGGGCACCCAGGCTGGTGATGCCCACCCGGGCACAGGCCTTCTCCTTGTTGGCCACATAGACGCCGCTGGCGGGGTCATCCCCGACCCGCAACACTGCCAGGCCCGGAGGCCGTCCGATCTGCGGCAGCCGCTCGGCGATGGTGGCGGCGAGCCGGGCTTCGATCGCCGCTGCGAGCTGACGACCATCGAGGCGAGTGGCCATGGAAACGCGCCGCGCTGCCCCCAGCTTGCCGCCCCGCGCCGTCGCTAGCGTCGGGGCATGCGATGGCAGCGCCTGCACTCCCTCTGGCATGCCTGGCTGCGCGCCGAGCAACCCCAACAGAGGATCACGCCGTGGCGGTTGCGCGACAGCGGCGCGGTGTTGCTGGTCTGCATTCTGGTGGCGCTGGTGGCCAGCTGGCCCTGGCTGGTGGAACCCAACCTGACGATCGGCATGCCGGCACCGTTCACGGCCCGTGCACCCAAGCCGGCCAGGGTGCTGGACAGCTCTGCCCTGGAGCAGCGCCGTCAGCAGATGCTGCCGCGCACCACCGTGCAGGTGGTGGACGAGCAGGCCAATCAGGCGATGTTTCGCCAGCTCGAGGCCAACCTCAAGCAACTGGAGCAGCTGGCCGAGGAGGATCAGCCCCGGGTGGAGCCGCTGAAGCTCACAGCTGCGGAGCGCAGCTGGCTGCGCCAGCAGGATCCCGTGGCCCTGGCGCAATGGCAGCGGGATCTGCGCCAGGGCCAGCTCCGCATGCTCAGCCAGGGCCTGGCACCTGGGTTGGCCGAGGGTCAGCTGCTCGCCGCCGCCAGGCTGCAGCTGGAATCCCTCCCGCCGCAGGGCCGGGAGCTTGGGGCCAGGCTGCTGGCGAGGACGCTTCAGGGGCAGACCAATCTGCGCAGTGATCCCGCCCTGAGCCAGCGCCGTCTCGAAGCCCTGGTCAGCCAGCAGGGGATCCCCACGATCCAGGTGAGGTCCGGTGATCTGATCACCCGCCAGGGGGAGCCAATCACTCCCCAAGCCTTCGATGTGCTCGATTACTTCGGGCTTGTCAACCGGCGCCCACGCCCGCTCGCCTGGCTGGGCCACTTCCTCGAGGCCCTGGCCGTCACCGCTGTGATGGTGCTGCTGCTGCGTCGCTGGCGCCCCTGTCTGGAGCCCCGCCAGGCCCTGCTAGCCCTCGGTACGTTGCTGCTGGTCCAGGGTCTGAACCTGTGGCTGGGGCCGGTGGCCAGCCCGCTGGTGCTGCTCGTGCCGCCCACCCTGCTACTGGCCCAGGGACTGGGCAGCGTCTGCGGCCTGGCCTGGCTGGCGGCGGCCACGCTGTTATGGCCCCTGCCTCTGACGAGCAGCCTGGCCCTGCGGCTGCTGGTGGCGACGGCCACCGCCACGATCGCCGCCCTCAGCGCGGCCCATCAGCGGCGGCGGTCGGGACTGCTCCAGCTCGCGGTGCTGCTGCCCAGCGGCGCGGTGCTGCTGCAGTGGCTGCTGCTCGAGGGCAGCGGACAGCCTGGCCAGTTCGATCTGATCAGCGAGGCCCTGCTGCTGGGTGGTCTGCTGATGGGTGGTCTGCTGCTGGCGCCGCTGGTGGAGAGCTTCTTCGGTCTTCTCACCCGGGCCAGGCTGCTGGAGCTGGCCGATCTGGAGCGGCCCCTGCTGCGGCGGTTGTCCTGCGAGGCGCCGGGCACCTTCGAGCACACGCTGATGATCGCCGGCCTGGCCGAAGAGGGTGCCCGGAGCATCGGTGCCGATGTGGATCTGGTCCGCACCGGCGCCCTTTATCACGATGTGGGGAAGCTCCATGGGCCCCAGTGGTTCATCGAGAACCAGGAGGAGGATTGCAACCCCCACGACCGGCTCGATGATCCTTTCGCCAGCGCCGCGGTGCTGCAGGCCCATGTGGACGAGGGTCTGAAGCTGGCCCGTCGCCACCGACTGCCGAAGCCCCTGGCTGACTTCATCCCCGAGCACCAGGGCACGCTGAAGATGGGCTACTTCCTTCACCAGGCCCGCGAGCGCGACGCCACCGTGCCGGAGGCCCGCTTCCGCTACAGGGGCCCCACCCCCCGCAGCCGCGAAACCGCGATCCTGATGCTGGCCGATGGCTGCGAGGCAGCGCTGCGTTCCCTGCCGCCGGGCACCAGGGAAGCGGAGGCCCGCGCCATGGTCCGCCGTATCGTGGAGGCCCGCCAGGCCGATGGCCAGCTGAGCTGCAGCGGCATCAGCCGGGCCGAGCTGGAGCTGCTGATCAGGGCCTTCGTGCGGGTCTGGAAGCGCATGCGCCACCGCCGCATCCCCTACCCGATTCCAGCCCGGAAGGCCTTCAGCGCCTGATCGCCTGATCCATGACACCGCTCAGCTTTCGCGAACTCCAGGCCCAGCTGCAGCCGGAATGGAGCCAGGCCTCCACCTCCCAGGGACCGGATGTGGATGTGCTGCTGGTGCCATCGCTTTCGATGGACCAGAGCCAGATGGAGCTGGTCACCGGCGCGCATCATTACGAGGAGCGGCAGCTGTTCTCGCTGATCCGGCTGCGGGATCCTGGGGTGCGGATGCTCTACGTCACCAGCAAGCCGATCGCCGAACTGGTGGTCGATGCGGTGCTCGAACTGCTGCCGGGCGTGCCCACCAGCCATGCCCGCCGGCGCCTCCACCTCTTCGACACCGATGACGCTTCCAACCGGCCCCTGACCGCCAAGCTGCTGGAACGGCCCTCTCTGCTGGCCCGCATGGCGGAACTGCTGCGGCCGGGTCGCAGCTTCATCAGTTGCTTCGTGGTGAGTGCGCTGGAGAAGGAACTCTCCGAGCGGCTGCAGGTGCCGCTGCTCGGCACCGATCCTGCTCTGGGCCACTGGGGCAGCAAGGCCGGCAGCCGGGAGCTGTTCGCCCGCTGCGGTGTGCCCCACCCACCTGGCAGCCCGTTGGTTCACAACCTCGACGACCTCTGCGAAGCCACGGCGGAGCTCTGGGAGGCCCACCCGGAGCTGCGCCGGACAGTTGTGAAGCTCAATGAGGGATTCAGCGGCGAAGGCAACGCCCCGCTGGCCCTCGAACCGCTGGGCCTGGCGGAGCTGAGCGCCAAGGGTCGTCGACGGAGCCTGCGCCAGGCCCTGGAGCGGCTGGCGATGCCCTCGGCACGCTGGCGCGACCTGCTGGCCGAGCAGGGGGCTCTGGTGGAGGCGTGGGTCGAGGGGGGCGACGAGCTCAGCTCCCCCAGTGTGCAGGGCACGATCCACCCGGGTCTGTCCGGTCGGCCGGGCACGGTGGAGGTGCTCTCCACCCACGAACAGGTGCTCGGCGGTGCCAGCGGCCAGACCTACCTAGCTGCCGCTTTCCGGCCAACGCTGGCTACCGGCGTGAGCTGATGCGGCACGGCCAGGCCGTGGGCGAGGCCCTGGCGGCGGAGGGGGCTCTGGAGCGGTATGCCGTGGATTTCATCGCCCGCCGCTTCGGTGATGCCTGGCAGCTCCAGGCGATCGAAGTGAATCTGCGGCANGGGGGCACCACCCACCCCTACATGGCCCTCAGCGCGATCACCAGCGGGGCACTGGATCCTGACAGCGGGATCTACCGCTCCCCCACAGGCGTCCCCCTCTGCTACCAGGCCACCGACAACCTCTGTGATCCGCGCCTGAGGGGGCTGCTGCCGATCGATCTGATCGATATCGTCGCGGAGGCTGGGCTGCACTATGACCCCGCCCAGCTGCGCGGCAGTGTCTTCCATCTGCTGGGATGCCTCTCCGAATTCGGCAAGCTGGGCATGACCTGCATCGGTCGCAGTCCGGAGCAGGCCTCAAGCGTGTATGCGGCCACCGAAGCGGAACTCGTGCGGGCCGCCGCCCGGCGCGGGCACGGCTGATGGTCGCCCGCAGGCATGGTCAAAGCACTCGCCGCCAGGCAGGATCAGGTACGCGGCCGAGTGATCCGATGCTGACTGCCCCCGACCGATCCGGTGCCCAGTCCCAGCTGCCCGACTGGGTGCCCTGGCTGCAGATGGGTCTCACCAGCATGCTGGTCGTGCTGTTCGTGGTGCTCGTGGGCAAGACCCGCCAGCAGCACAGCCAGATCCAGGAGCTCCAGGAGCGCGTCCGGGGCCTGGAGAACAGCCGCGCCCTGGAACGCACCACGGCCCTGGAGCAGCAACTGCGCTCCACCGTGGATCGCCTGCAGAACCTGGAGCGGGGTCAGGCCCGGCTGAACGCGATCGGCAGCGACACCGCCCAGCTGCGCCAGGAGCTCCGCCAGCTGCGCCAGAGCAGCCAGGAGAAGGGCGTCCAACCGGCACCCCCGCCGGTCTCGACGCCGCAGTCGCCGCCGCCACTTCCCCCGCTGACGCCCTGAACGGGCCTAACCCTTCACCGCGTCGCCACTGGCACTGGGGAGGATGTAGCGCTGCAGGCCGATGAACAGCAGCAGCACCGGCAGGATCGAGATCACCGATCCGGCGGCCACCAGACGCCAGTCGAGCGAGAAGCTGCTGGCCAGCTGCTGCAGGCCCANGGGCAGGGTGTAGAGCTTTGGATCATCCAGGATCACCAGGGGCCAGAGGAAATCGCTCCAGGTGCCGATGAAAACGAACATCGCCAGGGTGATCAGATCGGCCCGGGCCGCGGGGATCATCACGTTCCACCATTCCCCCANGGGGGTGCAGCCGTCGCTGCGAGCCGCTTCCTCCAGCTCGACCGGCACCCCCAGGAAGCTCTGGCGCAGCAGGAAGATGCCGAAGGCCGTGGCGGCCTGGGGAAGGATCAGCGCCCAGAGGCTGTTGCGCAGGCCGATCTGCACCATCAGCAGATAGAGGGGGATCATCACCACCTGAAACGGGATCAGGATGGTGGCCACCACCAGCGCCAGCACCAGGCCCCGGCCGGCGAAGCGCAGCCGGGCCAGCGGGTACGCCGCCAGCGAGCAGAACAGCAGATTGGCCAGCACCGCCAGAGCGCTCACGATGGCGCTGTTGCGCAGATACAGCCCCATGGGCTGGTCGGCGAACAGCCGCCCGTAGGCCTCCAGACTCGGCTGGGCCGGCAGCAGCGCCGGTGGGCTGGTGAAGATGTCCTCCGCCGGTCCCTTCAGCGAAGTGCTCACCAGCCAGAGCAGCGGCACCAGCATCGCCAGGGCCACCAGCAGCAGCAGCGCCAGGAGGAGGGCCGCCGCCAGGGGGGAGCGGCGCGCACCGGAGGAGGGCTGACCCATCACTGGCTCGCAGGCTGGCGGCTCATACCCGGGGCCTGTCGGCCAGGGGCAGGTCGCCCAAGGTGGGCANGGGTGCCTTCTNGGGGTGGAGAGGCAGGCTGCGCGTGCCGGCGATCAGCCGGTTGAGGGCATTCACGAAAGCATGGGCCGCTGCCACCACGATGTCGGTGTCGGCGGCGTGCCCGGAGTAGAGCACGCCGTTCTGGCGCAGCCGGATCGTCACCTCGCCCATGGCGTCGATGCCCTCGGTGACGGACTTCACGGAGAACTCCACCAGCTCGTTGGGCACCTGGGCCAGGCGGTTGAGCGCCTGACACACCGCATCCACCGGGCCGGTGCCGATCGCCGCCTCGGTGAGCTCGGCGCCATCGGCATTCAGCAGGGTGACGGTGGCGGTGGGCTGCAGACCGGTGCCGCAGCTCACCTGCACACTCCTGAGGGTGAAGGTGCACTCGTCCTGCTGCTGAACCTGCTCACTCACGATCGCCTCGAGATCGCGGTCGGTGATCTCGCGCTTGCGGTCGGCCAGCTCCTTGAAGCGGGCGAAGGCATCATCGAGATCCTCACGGCTGAGCTCATAGCCCAGTTCCTCCAGACGGGCCCGGAAGGCGCTGCGGCCGCTCAGCTTGCCCAGCGAGATGCGGTTGTCGTTGAGGCCCACGGTGCGGGCGTCGATGATCTCGTAGGTGAGGCGGTTCTTGAGCACGCCGTCCTGGTGGATGCCCGATTCATGGGCAAAGGCGTTGGCCCCCACGATCGCCTTGTTGGGCTGCACCGCCATGCCGGTGAGGTTGCTCACCAGGCGTGACGTCTTGGTGATCTCCTCGGTGCGCACGCCGGTGAGCGGTTCGGTGGAGTCGGCCGNCGGCCCAGGAAGGGATTGAAGTAGCTGCGGCGCACGTGCAGGGCCATCACCAGCTCCTCCAGCGAGGCGTTTCCGGCCCGCTCGCCGATGCCGTTGATCGTGCACTCGAGCTGGCGGGCACCGTTCTTGACGGCCTCGAGGAAGTTGGCGACCGCCAGGCCCAGGTCGTTGTGACCATGCACCGAGATCACCGCCTGATCGATGTTGGGCACATGGGCGTTGATGCCGGCGATCAGTTCGCCGAATTCAGCCGGTGTGGTGTAGCCCACCGTGTCGGGGATGTTGATCGTGGTGGCGCCGGCCCGGATCGCCGCCTCGATCACCTGATACATGAAGTCCGGATCAGAGCGGCCGGCGTCCTCGCAAGAGAACTCAACGTCGTCGACCAGGGAGCGGGCGTAGTCGACCATCTCCGCGGTGATCGCCAGCACCTCGCTGCGGCTCTTGCGGAGCTTGTGCTCGAGGTGGATGTCGCTGGTGGCGATGAAGGTGTGGATCCGCCGGTGGGCCGCCGGGGCCACCGCATCGGCACAGGCCTTGATGTCGCCGGCTGCGGCCCGGGCCAGGCCGCAGATCACCGGCCCCTCGGGGGTGCCCACCGTCTCGGCGATGCGCTGCACGGCATTGAAATCACCGGGGCTGGCGAAGGGGAAGCCGGCCTCGATGATGTCGACCCCCAGGCGGGCGAGCTGCTGGGCGATCGCCAGCTTCTCCTCGAGGTTGAGACTGGCACCGGGCGACTGCTCGCCGTCGCGCAGGGTGGTGTCGAAGATCAGCACCCGACCGGGGTCGCGGGCCATGGTCGATAGGCTCCTAAAGCGGATTGATTATGAGTTAGACCCATTCTAGGGTCTGGCCGGACACTGCGCCTACAGTGACTGCAACGGGCATGGGCGATGGCCGCGGCGCAACAGGTCTCAGGACAGCTGGCGCTGGTGCTGCATGCCCATCTCCCCTACGTGCGCTCCAGAACCCCAGGCTCCCTTGAGGAGGACTGGTACTTCCAGGCGGTCCAGGAGTGCTACCTGCCGCTCCTGGCGGTGCTGGAAGCCGCAGCAGCCGACCCTGCCCAGGCGCCGCGACTGACGCTCGGGCTCTCGCCCACGCTGCTCTCCCTGCTCGCCGACGACGAACTCAATCAGCGCCTTGTGCCCTGGCTTGAACAGCGCCAGCAGCTGCTCGATCGGGCGNCGGCCGAACTGACCGACGCGGCCGCCGCCCTTGCCGCCCAGCTCGCCGGCATCGAGCGCCAGTGGCGCGAATGCCAGGGGCGCCTGGTGNCCCGCTTCCGCCGGCTGCAGCAGCAGGGGGTGGTGGATCTGATCACCTGCGGGGCCACCCACGGCTACCTGCCTCTGCTGCGGCAGGTTCCGGAAGCCGTGCGGGCCCAGCTGCTCACGGCCATCCGGGAGCATGAGCGTCAGCTGGGCGAGCGGCCCCTGGGCATCTGGCTACCCGAGTGCGCCTACTACGAAGGCCTGGATCAGCAACTCGCCGCAGTCGGCCTGCGCTATTCCGTGCTCGATGGTCACGGGCTGCTGCACGCCCTGCCTCGACCCCGCTTCGGGGTGTTCGCGCCGGTCTGCTCCCCCGCCGGGGTGGCCTTCTTCGCGCGTGACAGCAACGCCACCCTGCCGGTCTGGAGTGCCCGTGAGGGCTATCCCGGTGACGGCGCCTACCGGGAATTCCACCGCGACCTCGGCTGGGATCTGCCCGAGGACGAGCTCGGCGAAGNCGGCATCACCGACCGCCGCCCCCTGGGGCTGAAGCTGCACCGGGTCACGGCCCAGGGCTGCCCGCTGGAGAGCAAACAGCCCTACGACCCGATGGCGGCGGCGGAGCGCACCGGTCAGCATGCCGACCACTACTTGGCGGGACGGGCGGCAGAGCTGGCTGCCCTGGCCGGCTCGATGGACCGACCACCCCTGCTGGTGGCGCCGTTTGACGCCGAGCTGTTCGGTCACTGGTGGTTTGAAGGTCCCCGCTTCCTGGCGGCCCTGTTCGATCGGGCGTCACGCCATGGCGTGGAGCTGGTCAGCCTGCGGCAGGTGCTGGCCAGCGGCCGCCCCCTGCAGGTGTGCCGCCCCTCGCCCAGCAGCTGGGGTCANGGGGGCTACCACGACTACTGGCTCAATGACACCAACGCCTGGGTGGTGGGTGAATGGCTGCGTGCCTCGCGGGCGATGGTGCGCCGGGTGAACCAGGGTGTGGCCACCGCGGAGCAGCGGGAACTGCTCACCCAGGCCGGCCGCGAACTGCTGCTGGCCCAGAGCTCCGACTGGAGTTTCATCCTGCGGGCAGGAACCACCACCGAGCTGGCCCGCGAGCGTATCCAGCGCCATCTCGATCGCTTCTGGCGGCTGCTGGAGGCGATCAACAGCGGCTCGGCACTGCCGGCAACGTGGTTGAAGGCCGTGCGCCAGGAGGACGGCCTCTTCCCGCTGCTGAATGCGGCCGACTGGGTCACTCCGCCGGCCTCCGCCGCGGCGCAGCCCTCCACCGCAGCGCAGCCATCAACCTGAGATCAACCGCGCCAGCAGGGCCGGCTCGCGGCCCTTCAAGCCGATCAGGCCGGCGCGCACACTCCAGGGAGCCGTGACGAACAGGCGAAGCATCGCCGCGACCAGCTCCGGCAGGCTGAGGGTGTTCGCCAGGAAGCCATACCACTGACCACTGGGCAGGGCGAAGAAGCTGGCAAAGAAAGCCCGCAGCTGCTCCTCTGGNAAGCGCATCAGCTTCTCCAGCCCGAACTGGTAGAGGGCATGCCGGCGGCGCAGCTCGGTTGGCCAGAGGGCCTGCCAGNCGCAGCGTGNCAGCGCCGCGGAATCGGCGGCCGGATCGGCGAGGGCGGACGNCAGGGCGGCCGCGAGGCCGGGGGCCCGGCGCAGCAGCGAGCCCACCATGTAGCCGGAGGCCGGATGCACCATCGCCGCCGCGCCACCGAAGGCCAGCACAGGCTGATCCAGCTCGGGCAGGGGAGGGTTCATCGGAAACAGACAGAACTCCTCGTGCTCCACGGCAGTGATGGTGAGGCCGCGGTGGGCAAGGCGCCGCTGCAGGCGGTCCTTGAGGGTCTCGAACGGCAGCGGTGGTGCCAGGGCCAGGGAGGTCTCCTCCAGGAAGAACCGGTCGTTGCCCAGATCCATGGCATAGAGGAAGGTGGGCGGACCGGCAAGCTCGGCGTCGCCGAGGTGATCGCAGCGGTAGTCCATCAGCACGAACTGACCGGGCTGCACGGGCGGCGAGCTGCATCGCCCCACCACGCCATAGGCCGCCTGGCCCGCCACCGCCCCCCGATCCGGACGCCGCACGAACACCGGCCGGTGGCCGGTGGCATCCACCACCAGCCGGGCCCGGTGCGACTGACCGTCGGCACACTCCACCAGACTCAGCCCTCCCTCCATCCGCAGGGCCAGGGCCTCACCCCGCAGCCAGCGCACCCCNGCCGCCTCGGCCTGCTCGAGCCAGTGCCGCTGCAGCTTCTGCTTGTCGAACAGCCCGTAGTCCCGGCCGTGAATGGTGGGGGCGTTGGCCGGTGCGTCCGGATCTGCCGCACCGGCGCCGAAATAGCTCACCGTGTGGCTCCAACGGTGCTCGAGCAGATGGGCCAGGCCCAGGGAGTCGACCTCCTCACCCCAGATGCCGTAGGTGTTCGGCCAGGGATCGCGAGGATCCGTCGCCGACAGAACGGCCACGGCGACACCTTGTTCCCCAAGGGCAGCGGCGATGGCGAGCGCCGCCGGCCCACCGCCCACCACGAGCACCTCCAGCGGCGGCGGGGGCGTCAGGATTCGGTGGTCTCCGCTGGCCCATCGGTCGAGGCGACGGCGTCATCCATCTCCGGCTCCTCCTCCGGGGCCGGTGGCACCAGCACAACCTCGGCCAGCCGATCGCCGGCATCGAGCTTCTGCAGGCGAACGCCGGTGGCCGCCCGCGACTGCTGGGGCACCGCATCGGCCTGGGTGCGCACGATCACACCGCGCTCGCTCACCAGCAGCAACTCCTCCCCGGCTCCCAGCACCTTGAGCCCCACCAGGGCATCGCCGTCGCGGCGGAACTTCATCGCACGCAGACCCATTCCGGCACGCTTCTGCAGGCGGAACTGATCCACCGGCACCCGCTTGCCCAGACCGCTTGCAGAGGCCACCAACACCCAGGGGCCCTCGCTGGGCGCCACCTCGTCAGCCTCCTCCTCGTCGCTGGCCGCGCTGGAGGCCACCCGATCGGCCAGCTCCGCCGGCAGCACATCCATGCTGACGAGGGAGTCGCCATCCCGCAGGTTCATGGCACGCACGCCGCGTGCGGTGCGACCCAGCGGCCGCAGCTCCTCATCGTTGAGGCGGAAGTGGATCGTCATGCCGTGGCGCGAGCCGATCAGCACACTGTCGCCGGGCAGGGCGAGACGCACCCAGCTGAGCGCATCACCGTCGACCAGATCGATGGCGATCAGGCCATTGGAGCGGATGTTGGCGAAGGCCGAAAGACGGGTGCGCTTGATGAAGCCGCCACTGGTGAGCATCACGAGCACGCCGTCGTCGGTGAATTCGCTCACCGCCAGCAACGAGGTGATCAGCTCCTCGCGCGGAATCGGCAGCAACTGCACGATCGGTGTGCCCTTGGCGGCGCGACTGCAGAGCGGCACCCGATAGGCGGGCACGGTGTAGACGACGCCGCGGTCGGAGAACAGCAGCAGGTTGTCATGGTCGTTGCAGCTGATGAAGAGCTTCACCGCCTCCTCGCCCTGGCTGCGGGTGCCGGCCTTGCCTCGGGTGCCGCGGCTGGTGGCCTCGAACTCGCTCACCGGCATCCGCTTGAGATAACCGGTCCCGGTGAGCAGCACCACCGAACGCTCGTTGGCGATCAGGTCGATGTCGTCGAGACCGCCCTCCACATCGAGGATCTCGGTGCGGCGGGGCGAGTCGTAACGGCTGCGGATCGCCCCGAGCTCGTCGGTGATGATCCCGAGAACCCGCTCGCGGCGGGCCAGGATGTCCTTGTAATCGGTGATCTTGGCGAGCAGATCCTCGTGCTCGAGCCGGATCTTGTCGGCTTCGAGGGCCGTGAGTCGGCGCAGCTGCATCTGCAGGATGGCATCGGCCTGAAGCTCGCTCAGGCCGAATTGCTCGATCAGTCCCTTGCGGGCCACGGCGGTGTCGGCGGCCCCACGGATCAGGGCGATGATCGCGTCGAGGTTGTCGAGGGCCACCAGCAGGCCCATCAGGATGTGGTCGCGCTCCTCCGCCTTGCGCAGCAGGTAGCGGGTGCGCCGCTCGATCGTCTCGATGCGGAAGTCGAGGAACACCTGCAGCATCCGCCGCAGGTTGAGCAGCACGGGCTCGCTGCCAACCAGCGCCAGCATGTAGGCGTTGAAGTTGCTCTGCAGCGGCGTGAGCTTGAACAGGTTGTTGAGCACCACCTGCGGGTAGGCGTCGCGCCGCAGTTCGATCACGACGCGCATGCCGTCACGGTCGGATTCGTCACGGATGTCCGAGATCCCGTCGAGCTTCTTGTCGTTGACCAGCTCGGCGATCCGCTCGATCAGGGCAGCCTTGTTGGTCTGATAAGGAAGCTCGGTGATGATCACCGCGTCGCGATCCGGGCGACCCGGCACCTCGAGGGTCTCGATCGACGCCACCCCGCGCATCGTCACCGAGCCGCGGCCCGTGGCGTAGATCTCGCGGATGCCGCTGCGGCCCAGGATCTGTCCGCCCGTTGGGAAGTCGGGGCCGGTGATGATCGCCTGAAGCTCCCGGTCGCTGAGCTCCGGGTTGGCAATCAGCGCCAACAGGCCATCGAGCAGCTCACCGAGGTTGTGGGGCGGGATATTGGTGGCCATCCCCACGGCGATGCCGGAGGAGNCGTTCAGCAGCAACTGAGGGATGCGGGCCGGCATCACCGTCGGTTCCTGCTGGCTGCCGTCGAAGTTGTCGACGAAGTCGACGGTCTCGCTCTCGATGTCTTCGAGCAGGGCGTCGGTGGTGAGCGCCTGCAGCCGCGATTCGGTGTAGCGCATCGCGGCCGGGGGGTCGTTGTCGACCGAGCCGAAGTTGCCGTGCCCGTCGATCAGCGGCATGCGCAGGGAGAAGTCCTGCGCCATCCGCACCANGGCGTCGTAGACCGCCGTGTCACCGTGAGGGTGATATTTACCGAGCACCTCACCCACCACGCGGGCGCACTTGCGGTAGGGGCGGTCGCTGGTGAGGCCGAGCTCATACATCGCGTAGAGGATGCGGCGATGAACCGGCTTGAGACCGTCGCGGGCGTCGGGCAGGGCCCGGCCCACGATCACGCTCATCGCATACTCCAGATAGGAGCGCGACATCTCGTTGCGGAGATCGGTCTGGATGATGCGGCCGTCTGACTGGCCCTCGGGACCTTCGGAATCACCGGGGTTGATCGGTCCGGTGGGATCCGCCATGCACGAGGGTCGTCAACCAGGGGATTCTATCGAAACCTCCCCGGGCTGCCTGCTGCCGTGACGCCACGCTCGGCCAGCCCCCCCTCCCTGCCACGGCGCACCGAGGCCGCTCTGCGCCGCAGCCAGGAGCAGGGCCGACTGCAGGTGCGCACCGCCGCCGACTTCCGGCGCCTGGTGGGCGAAGCCGGGCTGGCCGAGGCCTATGCCGCCACCGAGGTGGTGGTGGCCTCGGAGGCCCTCTTCACCGACCAGGCCAGCCTGGTGCTGAGCCTGGGGCCCACGGATCCACCGATCCGGCTGCGCACGGTCCGGCTAGCCGGCGTGTCTGCCCTGGCGGGATGCGGCCCCGCCGATCTGGTGCTGCCGATCGGGGGTGGTCTGAGCAGTGGCGTGGGCGAAGGAGACTGCCGCGGAGGCGCCCAGGTGCTGGCGGCCCTGCTGGCGGGAGAGCCGGTGAGCGTGGCCGGCATTGGCGAGACCACGGCCCAGCATCCACGCCGGGAGCTGCATGGTGAGCTGCGTCTGGGGCAGATCGGCAGCGGCCGCCTGCTGCTGCATCGGGCGATCCAGGAAAACGGTGTCGTGGCCGTGAGCAGCGCCGAGGGACTCCTGCACACCGCCTGCGGCAGCCTGCTCGGCCCGCTGGTGAACGGCCTCTACACCTGTGCTGGAGCCGGCAGCATCGGGCTCACCATGCCGGGGCTGGAGTTGCTGGGACCGGGCTCGCCGGTGCTGGTGGCCGGCGCCGTCGGGTGGGTGATCGGCAGCGGCAGCGGCCACCAGCCCCAGCCCCGACGCCAGCCCGGCGGCCATGCCCTCAGTCCCGGTGCAAGCGCCGCGGTGGCTGCGGATCTGCATGATCTCGATCCCCGCTGGATCCGCCCCTGCTTCTTCGAGGGGCATGGCAGCGCCCTGATCACGGCGGTCGCGGCACCGGTCCCCCTGCTGGATGGCGGCACCGCCAGGGCCGCCGCCGCCGGCCCCGAGGCTCTGGAGGCCCCGGTGCTCGACCTGGCGATCCCCCGACGGGTCAAACCGGCCCTCGGCAGCATCACCTACGCCGAACTGGAGCGCGGCAGCTTCCGGCTCGACGGACGGGAACTCCGCTGCGCCCCGGCCCACAGCCCCGGCTGGCCCGCAGCATCGCGGACGAGCTGGTGGAGCGGCTGCGTCAGAACCGCTTTCCTCTGCGGCTGCCAGCCATGCCGCTGTCGCGCCGGCCGGCCCTGATGCCCCTCGATCTCTGAGCAGGCAGTCCGGCGAATCACACTTAAGCTCCCGCTCAATCCCATTGCCGCCAGGCCGCCCGCCATGGCCGACGACACCGCCAAGCCCGTGCCTGAGCCCTCTCCCGAGTCCACTCCTGCGGCCACGCCCGAGGCCATGGCTGAGCCCGCTCCTCAGGCCCCAGACCAAGTCGGCGTTGCAGAGAGCGTGACGCCCAACGCTCCTCCCAGCGCAGAGCCTGGTGATTCGGCGGCGCCGAGCCCTGAGCCCCCGTCGNCAAGCCGACCAACCGGAGNCCCAGACCGAGCCNGAGCCTCAGCCGGAGCCCGAACCGGCGCCTGACCTGGCGATGGCAACAGCCGAAGCCGAGGCCGAGGCCGCCACGGTTGTCGCCAGGACCATCGAGGTTCCGCCGCTGGAGCCTGGTGCGGAAGCGGGCATGGCCGGCGATGAGGGTGGCGAGTGGGCCCTGCTGGTGGGCAAGATGCGCGAGTGGCTGTCCAGCGGTCAGCTGCAGCAGATCTGGAGCCAGGCCCGCACCCCCCTCACGGCGATCGCCGCCCTGATCGGTGTGCTGCTGTTGCTGCGCATCTACAGCTCACTGCTGGGTGCGATCGACAGCCTGCCGCTTGTGCCGGGCCTGCTCGAGCTGGTGGGGCTGATCTGGCTGCTCCGCTACGGCGTGCCCAAGCTGGTGCGGCGCAGTGAGCGCGAACAGCTCATCAACGATCTCAAGAAGCGCCGCCAGGACTTCCTGGGATAAGACGGAAGGCGTTCGGGCCGATTGATACCGTGGCCCGAATACGCACAGCTCCGGTGAACATCCAGCTCGGTCGCAACCGCGTCGTCCGCCGCGCCTACGGCATCGATGAGATCGCCCTGGTGCCCGGAGGACGCACGGTGGATCCGGCGGTGACCGACAGCAGCTGGACCCTGGGCGGAATCCAACGGGAGATCCCGATCATCGCCAGCGCCATGGACGGTGTGGTGGACGTGGGCATGGCCGTGGAGCTCAGCAGGCAGGGCGCCCTCGGGGTTCTGAACCTGGAGGGGGTGCAGTGCCGCTACGACGACCCCAATCCGGCCCTGGATCGCATCGCTGCGGTGGGCAAGGAGGAGTTCGTGCCGCTGATGCAGGAGCTCTACAGCCAGCCGGTGCGTGCAGACCTGATCCACAGGCGCATCGCCGAGATCAAGGAGCGGGGCGGGATCGCCGCGGTGAGCGCCACGCCNGTGGCGGCCCTGAGGTTCGGCGAGGCCATCGCCGAGGCCGGCACCGACCTGTTCTTCGTGCAGGCCACCGTGGTCAGCACCGAGCACATCGGGTCTGAAGGGCAGGAGAGCCTGGATCTGGAGGCTCTCTGCCGCGATTTCGGTGTGCCGGTGATCATCGGCAACTGCGTCACCTACGACGTGGCCCTCAAGCTGATGCGGGCCGGCGCCGCCGGCGTGATGGTAGGCATCGGCCCCGGCGCCGCCTGCACCAGCCGCGGCGTGCTCGGCATCGGCATCCCCCAGGCCACCTCGGTGGCCGACTGCGCCGCCGCCCGCGACGACTACATGAACGAGAGCGGCCGCTACGTGCCGATCGTGGCCGACGGGGGCATCGTCACCGGCGGTGACATCTGCAAGTGCCTGGCCTGCGGCGCTGACGCCGTGATGATCGGCTCGCCGATCGCCCGCGCCGCCGAGGCCCCCGGCCGCGGCTTCCACTGGGGCATGGCCACCCCCAGCCCGGTGCTGCCCCGCGGCACCCGCATCAAGGTGGGGACCACCGGCAGCCTGGAGAAGATCCTGCGCGGCCCCGCCTCGCTCGACGATGGCACCCAGAACCTGCTGGGCTGCATCCGCACTTCGATGGGCACCCTCGGCGCCCGCACCCTCAAGGAGATGCAGCAGGTGGAGGTGGTGGTCGCCCCGTCGCTGCTCACGGAAGGCAAGGTGTATCAGAAGGCCCAGCAACTGGGCATGGGTAAGTAGGCCTCCTATCGTGTGGATGTGGGGGCTTTACGGCTCACACACTCCTCACACCTCCGGCCCGGCATCCCCGGGCCTTCTCTCTTCCGGTCGGGGCGGCTCAGATCACGGCCTGCAACGCTTCCAGGGGCGCTGGGGTGGAGGCCACCACCTCTTGCTAGATTCCGCTAAACCCTGTCGCCAACAAGGATGTCCAGCGCTGCCGCGGTCACCGACGCCTCCTTCGAGCAAGACGTTCTCAAGAGCGACATGCCCGTTCTGGTCGACTTCTGGGCTCCCTGGTGCGGACCCTGCCGCATGGTGGCCCCGATCGTCGACGAGATCGCCAAGGAATTCGAGGGCAAGATCAAGGTGTTCAAGCTGAACACCGACGAGAATCCCAACGTGGCCAGCCAGTACGGCATCCGCAGCATCCCCACCCTGATGGTCTTCAAGGGTGGCCAGAAGGTCGACACCGTGGTCGGCGCCGTGCCCAAGACCACCCTGTCGGGCACGATCTCCAAATACCTCTGAGATCCGAGAGCATCTGAGTTCCGAGATTCCCGCCCCAAGCGCCTCCACGTCAGACCTGGGCCGCAGTCCTCTGCAGGCTCTGGCCCTGCAGCTCGAGGGACACCCCCAGCGCCGCCAGATCGAGCGTTCGCTCGTGGCGCTCCTCCAGCTCAGCCGCCGCGAACGAGGAGCCGATGAGTGGCGCCTGATCAGCGACGCTCTCGGTGATATCAATGATGCCCTGGCTGTGTTCCAGCCCCACCGGCAGGTTCGCAAGATCACGGTGTTCGGCTCGGCCAGGACCATCGCCAGCGATCCCTGCTACACCCTGGCCGAGGAGTTGGCCAGCCAGGCTGTGCAGGCCGGATTCGAAGTGATGACCGGCGCGGGGGCCGGGATCATGGAGGCGGCCAATCGCGGCGCCGGCTGCGAAAAAAGCATCGGCCTCAACGTGGATCTGCCCTTCGAGCAGCATCCCAACCGCTATGTGAGCAGCTGCGAGGGGCGGTTGCTCCACTTCCGCTACTTCTTCACGCGCAAGCTGTTCTTTCTGCGCGAGAGCGATGCCGTCGTGGTGCTACCCGGGGGCTTCGGCACGCTCGATGAGCTCTTCGAGGCGCTCACCCTGATCCAGACCGGCCGCACCCAGCCCATCCCGGTGGTGCTGCTGGCGCCTCAGGGGGACAACTTCTGGGGGGGATGGCGCCGCATCGTGGAGCGCTTCATGGCCAGCCGCGGTCTGATCTCGCCGGAGGATTCCTCGCTGGTTCTGGAGGCCGAGGATGCCTGCCAGGCCGTGGCCCACATCAGCCGTTTCTACCGGGTGTTCCATTCGGCCAGGCTCGGCGAGGACCGGATCGAACTGGTGCTCAACGTGCCGCTGACCGGCGCGCAGCTCGAGGAGCTCAACCACCGCTTCGATGATCTGGTGGATGAGGGTGTGATCCAGGCCAGCGAGACGGTGGACGAAGCCGGGCTGCTGCGCCCCAGCCTGCGCTTCCACTTCGACAAGCGGCGCATAGGTCGGCTGTATCAGCTGCTCGACCACCTCAATGGGCTGGATCTGNCCCCCAGCGAAGCCCTCGACCATCCTGGCCAGCGTCAACCCTGCACCAGCGAGCCCTGACCATGAGTCGGATCGGCCTGATCGACTACGGCATGGGCAATCTGCACTCCGTGCAGCGCGCCTTCGAACGGCTGGGTGCCACGCTGGTGCCGGTGCTGAAAGCCGACGGCATGGAGGGGTGCGATGCCCTCATCCTGCCGGGTGTGGGGGCCTTCGATCCGGCCATGGAGCGTCTGGATCAGAGCGGCCTGGCCGCGTCCATCCGCCACTGGTGCGACGCGGGCAAACCGCTGCTGGGGATCTGCCTGGGCCTGCAGTTGCTGTTCGAGCGCAGTGAGGAAGGCGAGGCTGCCGGTCTCGGCGTGCTGGCCGGCACGGTACAGGCGTTGCCACGCCGACCCGGCCACCCGATTCCCCACATGGGCTGGGAGCCGCTGCTGCCGGCCAGCCCCAGTCCGCTGCTGCCCGCCGACACTCCGGAGACATGGGTGTATTTCGTTCACTCCTACGCAGCGGTGCCAAACCAGCCGGCCTGCACCACCGCCAAGGCGACCTTTGCCGACACCACCGTGACCGCCGCGGTGTGGCAGGGCTGCATCGGTGCCTGCCAGTTTCACCCGGAGAAATCAGGTCCCCACGGTCAGGCGATCCTGCGGCGCTGGCTGCATTGGCTCGATCACGACCAGGCTCGCAAGCCATGAGCCTGCGCCTGAGCGGGGGCAGGCGGCTGCAGAGCCCACCGGGGGATCGGGCCAGGCCCACCAGTTCGCGGGTGAGACTGGCCGTCATGAACGTGCTGGCGGCGGATCTGCCGGGCTGCCGCTGGCTCGACCTCTGCTGTGGCAGTGGCGTGATGGCCTGCGAGGCACTCCAGCGGGGTGCGGCCAGCGTGGTGGCGATCGACCAGGACCGCCGCATCGCTGCAACGGCGAGAGCCAATCTCGATGCCGTGCGGCGCGGACTCTCCAGGCCTGCGCAGGTGGCCGTGCACACGGCCGAGGTGCGGGACTGGCTGCAGCGCGCGGCTCGCACGGAGTTCGATCTGATCTACGTCGATCCGCCCTACGCTTCAGATCTCTACGCCGCCATCGCCGATGGTGTGCGCTGGGGAGGCCTGCTCAGGCCCGGTGGCACGCTGATCTGGGAATGCGCGGTAAGCCTGGTGCCGGATCCGCCGGCCGGCTGGCGTCTGCGGAGCCAGCGGCGCTATGGCGGCACCGCGCTGGTGCTGCTGGAGCTCGACCCAGGGGCCGGGGCGGATCTGGGGTCAACCGCCGAGAACGCTGCTGCGGCGGTACTGATTCCAGGCTGCCACAAACAGCCCGAGCAGGGTCACGGGGATCAGGCCGAGCACGATGCCGCAGAGCAGGGGTTCGATCATGACGGGATCGCGTTGATGGGCAGGCCACAATTCTTCCACGAGCTCGAACCCACCGCGAACTGAGCTGTCCGACTGTGAACCTGAGCGCTGCACGATCCGACACCCCCGAAGCCGATGCGGCAACGGCCCCGCCGAGCCGCCGCGGCCTGGTGGCGGGACTGGTGCTGGCTGCCGCTGCCGCCTGCATCGTGCTGGTGCTGGTGATGCTTCCGGCTGCCCACACCGATCTCTACACTCGCCAGACCCTGGAGCTGAAGGGTTCGGCTGGACGAGGAGGACAGCTCTTCCGGCTCAACTGTGCCGGCTGCCACGGCATGGCGGCCCAGGGCCTGGTGGGGCCCAACCTGCATGGTGTTTCGGAGCGCAAGAGCCAGCGACAGCTGATCCAGCAGGTGGTGAGCGGCCGCACGCCACCAATGCCCCGTTTTCAGCCGGATCCCCAGGCGATGGCTGACCTGCTCGCCTTCCTCAACGCTCTCGTGTGAGCACGACGGCAGCCGTGGTGGTGGTGCTGGTTGAGCCGGCCGGCGCCCGCAACGTGGGCAGCGTGGCCCGCCTGTGCGCCAACTTCGAGGTGAACGAGCTGAGGCTGGTGGCGCCGCGCTGCGACCCCAACGGCCAGGAGGCCCGGCAGATGGCGATGCATGGCGGATCGGTGCTGACACAGGCCCGGCGCTTCGACAGCCTGGCGGAAGCTCTGGCGGATTGCCGCCGGGTGGTGGCAGCCACGGGTCGCTGCGCCGGTGAACCACTCCCCGTGCTGCCGCTGCCAGGCCCACTGGAATGGCTGCTGGCAGAGCCTGCCGCCCCCCAGGCGCACCAGCCCGGCCCGGAGCAGGCAGCGAGGGCACTGGTGTTCGGGAGGGAGGACCGGGGTCTGAGCAACGACGAACTGCTGCAGGCTGGACGTCTGCTGCGGATCGAGACCGGCCCCGACTACGGCTCCCTCAACCTCTCCCATGCCGCGGCCGTGGTGCTGCATGCCCTGCATCAGTGCCGGAAGCGCGAAGCTCCTCCTCCTCCTGCCGAGGCCCTGCCGGAACCCAGCCGCCGCGACGAGCTGGAAGGCCTGTTCAGCGATGCCGAGGCCCTGCTGCTGGCGGTCGGCTTCCTCTATCCCCACACCGCCCATGCCCGCCTGGCCAAGCTGCGCGCTCTGCTGCAGCGGGCCCAGTTGAGCAGTTCGGAGGTGGCGCTGCTGCGGGGCATGGTGCGCCAGCTGCGCTGGGCCAGCCGTCAGACCGCCGGCACCCCGGGTGCGCAGCAGACGGGCCCCTCTTAGCGTCGGGGGGAGCGAGCCCACGGGCCATTGAACACCGGTCGACCTTCCCGCACCCCCCGTCGCGGCTGGATCCAGCCCCTCCTGCTGGTGCTGCGGCTGGCCGTGATGGGGGTGGGCCTGGGCGTGCTCGCCGGCACCGGCCTGAAGCTGCTCGCACCCCATCTGGCCAAGGGCGCCAGCCAGATCTCCCGGCTCGAACNGGACCCGGCAGAAGTCCCCAGCCTCAGCCGCCGCGGCCTCGACCTGGGGAAGTTCGAGCAGCGAACGGAGCTGACGGCCCTCAGTCAACGCTGGACTCAGCTGGCGGCGGGCCAGAAGGACCTCACCGCATCGGCCTTTCTGCTGGTGCTGGATGACGGCCGCTTCGCTCAGCTGAAGCCCGACCTTCCGCTGCCGGCGGCCAGTTCCATCAAGACGCCGATCCTGCTGGTGGGTCTTGATGAACTCGACAGCGGCCGGCTGCGCTGGAATGAACCCCTGTCGCTGACCAAGGAGGTGGTGGGCGGCGGCGCCGGCTGGATGGCCAACAGGCCGTTNGGCACCCGCTTCCCGTTCTTCGAGGCCGCCACCGAGATGATCAGGGTCAGCGACAACAGCGCCACCAACCTGCTGATCAAGCGTCTCGGCGGCAAGCAGAAGCTCAACCAGCGCTTCCTGAGCCTCGGACTGAGCGCCACGGTGGTCAACAACTGGTTGCCTGACCTCGACGGCACCAACACCACCAGCAGCCGCGATCTGGCCCGCTCGATCGCCCTGGTGGACACCGGACAGAAGCTCGGTCCACGGGCCCGGGATCTGTTCCGCGAGATCATGGGCACCTCCCGCACGAACACCCTGATCCCCCGCGGCCTGCTGCAGGGGCTCGGCAAGGACAGCTCCGATCCCGACTCCGAACTGCTGGGCCAGGGCATCACCGTGTACAACAAGACGGGCGACATCGGCATCGCCTATGCCGACGCCGGTCTGATCCAGTTGCCCAACGGCCAGAGGGCGGTGGCCGCGTTCATGGTGAAAGGCCCGTTCAATGACCCCCGCTCCACCGATCTGATCCGGGCCATGGCGGCAGAGGTCTCTCGCACCCTGGTGGCCCAACGATGACGATACGAGCTCTGACTGCCGCGGCCTCCCTGCTGNCCCTGGNTCCTGCCCTCCAGCCCTGGTTTCGCCGCCCCGACCGGGCCGGCCCAGCCCCCTGGGGCAGCACCTGCACCCGCTCCGGCACCAGCCACGGAACTGCGCCGCCAGACCGTGGCCCCGCTGCCCGGCGGTCTGGACGGCGTTCTGATGGTCAATGACAACAACCCGGAACTGATCACCGAAGCGGGAATCCTGCTCTCCACCTTCCCCGGCACCGGTCGTGGCGTGCCGACGGCCCATCTGGATGTGCCGCTCACAGGCCGCTTCGATCTGTTCAGCCACCACGTGTATGCAGGCAGACCGGAGAGCCTGGATTCCACGCTCTGGCTGGCGGTGGTGGCCCGGCCGCGCGGCGACGCACCGGTGAACCTGCGCCTGCTGGCAGGCTCCACCGCCCTGTCTCAGTCGCTCGATCCGGCCATGGCTGGGGCGCCGTTCCTGCCACTGCCACCGCTGCTGACCCAGACAGCCACACCGGTGTATTCAGGCCCCGGCAGCCGGGTGGCCACCGAGCTGCTGGACCGCCAGCGCAGCCCTGAGATCCCCTCCAGNCTGGACCCTGCCTGCCGACCGGCTCACCACCCTGCTGGTGCTGCCCCTGCCGGTGCGGGGACTCGATCCCCTGCTCAATGGCCGCAACCTGCAGCTGCGGCTCGAGAGCAGTGGCCCGATCAGCCTGGCCACCCTGGCGGCCTTCGGACCCGGCGACGGTCCGCCCCCGGTCGAGACCTGGGCCCGGCTACTGGAGGGCGGGCTCAGTCCCAGGGAGCACCAGCCCACACCGCGCGGCGCCCCGGGCAAGCTGATCTACTCCCGCGTCAGCGGGGTGCAGATCGGCAGGTTGTGGCGCGGCACCATCACCGACTCCGGCAGTCGCTGGCTCAGCACCTCGGCGGCCCCCATCTCCTGGCCGATCGCCTCCCTGGAGCGGGGCACCCTGGGCACCGGCCAGGTGCAGACGGCTGAGCTCAAGGCCTTCTACCCCGGCACCGNCTGGGCAGCCCATGGCAACTACGGCGTCGAATACGACCTCACCCTGCCGCTGCGCAACACCGGTTCCCGGCCCGTGCAGCTGCAGCTGGCCCTGGAATCCCCGCTCAAGCACGACCAGCCGCTCGGAGGCCTGCGCTTCAACAGCCAGCCCTCCAGGGCTGTGATGTTCCGCGGCACGGTGGAGGTGAGCGGCCTGGATGATCCCGACGGGCGGCCGTCTGCCCGCCGGAGTTTCCATCTCGTGCAGCGGGCCGGCGAGCCGGGGCCGGCCCTTGGCACGGTGAGTCTGGCTCCCGGCGCCCAGCGCAGCCTGCGGGTGCGGCTGATCTATCCGGCCGATGCCACCCCGCCCCAGGCACTCAGCCTGCTGCCCGTGCCGACGCCAGGAGCGTCAGGAGCGCCTGTGAAACAATCCCCCGATCAGCCCGCCCCGTCTCTCTGATGTCAGCCCGCCAGCGCAGGGTGTATCCCTTCACCGCGATCGTCGGGCAGGAGGAGATGAAGCTGGCCCTGCTGCTCAACGTGATCGATCCGCGCATCGGCGGCGTGATGATCATGGGTGACCGCGGCACGGGCAAGAGCACCACGATCCGCGCCCTGGCCGATCTGCTGCCCGAGATCGATGTGGTGGCGGGCGACCCTTACAACAGCTCCCCCACCGATCCCGACCTGCAGAGCGCCGAGGTGCGCCAACGGCTCGAGCAGGGCGAGCAGCTGCCCGTCGAGAAGCGCCAGGTGCCGATGGTGGACCTGCCCCTGGGCGCCACCGAAGACCGCCTCTGCGGCACCATCGACATCGAGAAGGCCCTCAGCGAAGGGGTTCGGGCGTTCGAGCCGGGCCTGCTGGCCAAGGCCAACCGTGGCCTGCTCTATGTGGATGAGGTGAACCTGCTCGACGACCACCTCGTCGACGTGCTGCTGGATTCGGCCGCCTCCGGCTGGAACACGGTGGAGCGCGAGGGGGTGAGCGTGCGCCACCCTGCCCGCTTCGTGCTGATCGGCTCCGGCAATCCCGAGGAAGGTGAACTGCGTCCCCAGCTCCTCGACCGCTTCGGCATGAGCGTGGAGGTGCGCACCGTGCGCGACCCCGAACTGCGTGTGCAGGTGGTGGACCAGCGCACCTCCTTCGACAACGATCCCGACGCCTTCAACATCGGCGTGCAGCCCGGCCAGGACGCCCTGCAGGCCCGGGTGGTGGAGGCCCAGCAGCGCCTGCCCCAGGTGCAGATCGACGATGATCTGCGCATCCGCATCAGCGCCATCTGCGGCGAGCTGGATGTGGACGGCCTGCGCGGCGACATCGTGACCAACCGGGCCGCCCGCGNCCTGGCAGCCTTCGAGGGCCGCACCGAGGTGAGCGAAGACGACGTTGCCCGGGTGGCCGCCTGCTGCCTGCGCCACCGCCTGCGCAAGGACCCGCTGGAGCAGATCGATTCGGGCGATCGGGTGGTGAAGGTGTTCTGCAAGGTGTTCGACCGTCCGGAGAGCACCGACCGCAGCGCCTTCGAGCTGGCCCTGGCCGCTTGATGTCGCGGCCGGGAACCCCATGAGGATCCTCGGCCTCGACCCTGGTCTGGCCAGGGTGGGCTACGGCTTGATCGAGATCGATCCGCATCCCGGAGGCCGGCAGCGACTGCTCGACTGCGGCATCATCCGCACCGACCCAGGCCGCAGCGAGGGCGAGCGGATGGTGGAGATCGCCCGTGACCTGAGGCTGCTGGTACGCACCTGGCGCCCCGCTCTGGCGGTGGTGGAGAAGTTCTTCTTCTACCGCTCCAGCACCACCATCGNCGTGGTGCAGGCCAGGGGAGTTCTGCTGATGACCCTGGCTCGCCTGGGCATCGCGGTAGCGGAGTTCCCGCCGATGCAGATCAAACAGGCCCTCACGGGCAACGGCCACGCCGACAAGGACGACGTGCTGGCGGCGGTGATGCGTGAGCTGGAGCTCGAGCAGCCGCCCCGNCCCGACGATGCCGCCGATGCCCTGGCCGCCGCCCTCACCGGCTGGTTCCAGCGCTGAGTCAACGATGAGCACCAACCGGTCTGCCCCCAAGGCCGAACTCAGGCGGCTGTACCGGGAGCGGCGCCGCGCCGCCCTCGATGGCGACCGCTCCCGCATCGAGGCCGCTGTGCTGGGAGCAGCTGAGGCCCTGCTGCAGGACCTGGCCGCTGTGGGCCCGCTCGACCCTGTGGGGCTCTACTGGCCGCTGGAGGGGGAGCTGGATCTGCGGCCCCTGGCTCGACTCACCGCTGCGGCCCTGCCGGCGATCAGCACCCGCCAACTGGTGTACCGCCCCTGGCAGCCCGGCCAGCCCTCACCGCCGACGCCTGTGGCATCCCGGCCCCTNCCCCCCGAGGCAGGCGAGCTGGGCCCGGGGCAGCTGAGTCTGCTGCTGATCCCNGCGCTCGCCATCGACCCCAGCGGCATCCGGCTNGGCTANNNCGGCGGCGGCTGGTATGACCGGCTGCGGGCCAGCGCAGGCTGGCGTCGCCCACCCGCGCTGGCGGTGCTGCCGTCCGCCTGCTGCGGGGCGGAGCTGCCGAGGGATCCCTGGGATGTGCCGCTCGATGGCTGGATCTGCGAGACCGGCCTGCGGTGGTGCGGCGGGCCTCCAGACCGAAACCGCCAAGCTTGACAATCGCTTCACGCTCCGCGCGGCCAGGGTTCAGGTTTGCGAAGATGCCCTCCAGTGCTGCCGCTGTTCCGTTGAACCTCGCGCTTCAATCCGGGTCGAACCATCGGGCCAGCCTCCTCTCCGCCGGCAGCAGCGCCGCCGACAAGGTTCTGGAAGCCGAGCTCCAGGCCCGGGGCGACAACCATGACGCGCTGTCGATGATGATGAGTTCGATGGTTCGGATGGTGCAGGCCGGCCAGACCAGCCAGAGTCGCTGGAAGGATTCCTGAGTGCCATGCGCAAGTCTCTGCGCTTCGCCGCCACCCTGATGGCGGCTGGTCTGNCCCTCGCTGCCGCCCTGGTGAGCGGACCACCCCCGGCGAGCGCCCACGCCATCGAAAGCAGCCTCGAGCGCGTTGCCGAGCTCAACGACCAGTTGCTGCTCGAGAGCCGCTTCGGCACCGGTGAGCCCGCCGACGCCGCCGTGGTGCGCCTGATTCCCCCGGGGGGAGAGCCGATCGAGATCGGACAGACCGATGCCGAGGGACGGCTGCGATTCAGCCTCCCCAACCAGGCCACCTCCGACTGGGAGGTTCAGGTGGACCGCGGTGCTGGCCACCGCGATTACCTCGAACTGCCAGCGGCCGCCCCTGCAGGGCATGCCAGACGCCTCAACCCGCCGGCCCGGCCCTGGAGCTCCCCCGTCTCCGGGGGGCTCGGCCTGGCCTTGATCGGTCTCTGCAGCCTGGGGGTCATCCTGCAGCGCCGTCGCTGATGGCAGGCCCCAGCACCGGCAGCCCGGCCCTCGATCAGATCGTGGCCCGGCTGGGCGGCACCGCCGATCCGAAGCGGCGCTACGAATACGTGCTCTGGCTCGCCAAGAAGCTGCAACCGCTGCCCGAGGAGTTCCGCACCGACGCCTTCAAGGTGAAGGGCTGCGTGTCCCAGGTGTACGTGGTGGGCCAGCTGGAGGGGGGCAAGCTCCACTGGCAGGGCGATTCCGACGCGGCGATCACCAAGGGGCTGCTGGCCCTGCTGATCGAGGGGATGGAGGGGCTCACCCCCGAGCAGGCCGCCGCCATCGACCCCTCCTTCATCGCCGCCACGGGGCTGCAGGCCAGCCTCACCCCCTCCCGGGCCAACGGCTTTCTCAACATCCTGCGCATGATGCAGACCCAGGCCAGGACGCTGACCGGCAGCGTCGCGGAAGCCAGGCCGGCCGATTTCTAGGATCCGGCGACTGCGGGGAGCGCGGCGATGAGCATCGGGATCGGCCTGCTGGGCCTGGGCACGGTGGGAGCGGGAGTCGCGGGCATCCTGGCCACCCCGGAGGGTCGCCATCCTCTGGTGGGGCAGCTGGCCCTGCGACGCGTTGCCGTACGCGATCCGGCTCGCCCTCGCCCTCTGGCGATCGCAGCCGAACTGATCAGTACCGACCCCGAGGCCGTCGTCGACGATCCGGCGGTCGACATCGTGGTGGAGGTGATGGGGGGACTGGAGCCGGCCCGCTCCCTGATCCTGCGGGCGATCGGCGCCGGCAAGTCGGTGGTCACGGCCAACAAGGCCGTGATCGCCCGTCACGGCGAGGAGATCGCCGCCGCCGCCGCCGAGAAGGGCGTGTATGTGCTGATCGAGGCCGCCGTGGGTGGCGGCATCCCGATCATCGAGCCCCTCAAGCAGTCGCTGGGGGGGAACCGCATCCAGCGGGTGAGCGGCATCATCAACGGCACCACCAATTACATCCTCAGCCGCATGGCCGAGGAGGGCGCGGCCTATGCCGATGTGCTGGCTGACGCCCAGAGGCTGGGCTATGCCGAAGCGGATCCCGCCGCCGATGTACAGGGTGGCGACGCCGCCGACAAGATCGCCATCCTCACTGGCCTGGCCTATGGCGGTCCCGTGAGCCGGCAGGCGATCCCCACGGAGGGAATCGACCAGCTCGACACGAGGGATGTGGCCTATGCCGCCAAGCTGGGTTACGTGGTGAAGCTGCTTGCGGTCTCGCAGCATCTCNGCAGCGCCGATGGCAAGCAGCTGCTCGATGTGAGGGTGCANCCGACCCTGCTGCCCAGGAGCCACCCGCTGGCCGGAGTCAACGGCGTCAACAACGCCATCCTGGTGGAGGGGGATCCGGTGGGCCAGGTCATGTTCTACGGCCCGGGAGCCGGGGCCGGGCCCACGGCTTCGGCGGTGGTGGCCGACATCCTCAACATCGCCGGCATCCGCCAGGCGACCGGAGGCGCGGAAGGCGGCACGGGCGGCCTGGATCCCCTCCTGGCAGCCGGCAGCTGGAGGACCTGTCGCCTCGTGGAGAGCGCCATCACCAGCCATCGCAACTATGTACGGCTCCAGGCCGGCGATGAGCCAGGGGTGATCGGCAAGATCGGCACCTGCTTCGGCCAGGCCGGCGTGTCGATTCAGTCGATCGTGCAGTTCGATGCCACCGCCGCGGGAGCAGAGATCGTGGTGATCACCCATGAGGTGATGGAGGGCCACTTCCAGGAGGCCCTGGCCGCGATCGATGCACTGCCGGAAGTGCAGGCCGTTGCCGCCTGCCTGCGCACCCTCTGATCGGAGCCATCAGGTCCGCAAATCGCGATGCACTGGCGCATCANGGCCTGCAGGAGCCAGAGTGGATGCAGAAATCGAAAGCAACCCTTAAGGCCGTTCCTTCACGGCGCCAAGTTCCCTGAGGGCACATCGCTCCGATCGGTCGCCCCGATCCGTCGCCATCCCCATGACCATCCTTTCCACTCAACACTCCCCGGTGCGCCAGGGACAGTGTGTCGAGATCGCCTCGGACCCCCAGCTGTACCAGGTGATCAGCATCGACGATCGGCACGACCGCTGCTGGCTGCGGCGCTGGCCCCTGGCCCGCCAGGGTTCGGAAGTGTTTGAAATTTCCCTGCAGCAGGTCCGTCCCAGCCGGCCTCACCGGTCTTGAATGAACGCCTGATCGTGAGCCCCGGCCCTTGATCCGGCTGCCGATTCCGAAGCTGTCGGAGCAAGTCTTCAGGGTCTGGCTCCTGCTCCTGATCCTCTCCTCCTGCACGGCGATCCCCAGGGCAGACCAGCGTCTGGTGGTGGCCAGCAAGAATCGCATCGACAGCATCGACCCTGCGGCCGTCTACAGCTTCGGCGCCCTCCAGGTGCTCAGCGGTCTTGGAGACACCCTGTACCGCATCGACAGCAGCGGCGCCGTGGAGCCCAGCCTGGCGGTGGGCTGGCCCGAGCTGAGTCCGGATGGTCTGCGGGCCCGGGTGAAGCTGCGCCGTGACGTGCGTTTCCACGACGGCAGCCCTTTCAACGCCGCCGCGATGGTGTTCACCCTGGAGCGTTTCCTGGCCATCGGCAAGCTCAGCTACCTGCTGGGAGACCGGGTATCCGGCGTGCGGGCGGTGGATTCCCACACGATCGAACTGACGCTCAAACGGCCCTACAGCGCCCTGCCGCAGCTGCTGAGTGCCATCAACCTGACACCGCTCTCCCCCAGCTCCTACCGGCAGCACGGCCGCCGCTTCCTCAATGACCGCTTCGTGGGGACCGGGCCCTACCGGCTGAGCTTCTTCAATCCCCAGCAGCAGCGGCTGGAGCCTTTCCGGGGCTACTGGGGTCGGCGGCCCGCCAACGGCGGCATCGACCTGGTTGGGCTCAACAATTCCACCGCCCTGTTCGGGGCCCTCAGCAGCGGTGAGGTGGACGTGCTGCTCTCCACCAGCCTCGAGATCGACCAGCAGGCCGCCCTCAGTCGCCGGGCTCGCCGCGGCGAGCTGCGCGAAGGCAGCGGGCCGGCACTGGAGATCGGCTATCTCACCCTGCTCACCGACCAACCGCCCCTGAACGATCCACGCCTGCGCCAGGCGGTGGCGCTGAGCCTCGACCGTCGCACAATCAGTGAGCGGGTGACGCTCGGCCAGCGTCCGCCCCTGCGCAATCTGGTGCCGCCCAGCCTGGCCGGCAGCGATCCCAGCGCCTGGCCGGAGTACGACCCGGCAAGGGCCCGCCGGCTCTACAGAGAGGCCGGCTACTGCCGGGGCCGCCGCCTCGGCCTGCCGCTCACCTTCCGCTCCAACATCCCGGCTGACCGCCTGTTTGCACTCACCTGGCAGGCCCAGCTTCAGCAGGACCTGGGCGACTGCGTGCAGCTGGAGGTGAGCGGCATGGAGGCCACGACCGCCTACCGACAGCTCGGAGAGGGCAGCTTCCCCCTCATCCTGCTGGAGTGGATGGGGGACTTCCCGGATGCCGACAACTATCTGGTGCCCCTGCTGGGTTGCGAGGAGGAGAAGGGTGATCGCTGCCTCAGTGGAGCCAGCGCCGCCAGCGGCAGCTTCTGGGCCGCGCCAGGGCTGCAGGAGGAGCTGGGCCGCAGCGCCAGCCTCACCGGGGAGCCGCGGCGGAGCCTGCTGCACCGCATCCAGCGCCGAACCGCGGCCGCCAATCCCTATCTGCCGGTCTGGCTGGTGGCGCCGCGCGCCTGGGCGCGACCACCGGTGAGCGCACCCCGCTTCGACGGGTCGGGCCGACTGCTGCTGCAGGAGCTGAGCCGGCTGAGGGGCCGCGGTGACCGTGGCNGGGCCAGGCCATGAGCGGCAACGGCGCACTGCTGCGTTACCTGGGGGCTCGTCTGGCCCTGGCGCCCCTGATGCTGTGGCTGATCGCCAGCCTGGTGTTCCTGCTGCTGCGGGTCGCGCCCGGTGATCCGATCGATGCCCTGCTGGGTACCCGCGCGCCGGAGGCGGCACGGGCCGCTCTGCGCAGCCAGCTGGGGCTGGATCTGCCGCTCTGGCAGCAATACGGCCAGTTCCTCAGCCAGTTGCTGCGAGGTGAACTCGGGACATCGCTCACCAACCAGGAACCGGTTAGGGCGATCATCGGTGCCAGCCTGCCGGCCAGCCTGGAACTGGGGGTGGTGGCACTGCTGCTGGCAGCTCTGGTGGGTCTGGCGGTGGGCTTCAGCGGCATCGCCCGACCGGAAGGAAGGCTGGACCTGGCCGGCCGGCTTTACGGCATCGGCACCTATGCCCTGCCTCCGTTCTGGGCCGCGATGATGGTGCAGCTGATCTTTGCCGTCTGGCTCGGCTGGCTGCCTGTGGGTGGACGGTTGCCTCCGACCGTGCTGCCACCCACCGACGGCGGTTTCTATCTGCTCGCCGGCCTGAGGGAGGGGGTGGCCTCGGGCCGATGGCAGCTGCTGGCCGGCACGGTGCGCCACCTGGTGCTGCCGGCCGGCACCCTGGCCCTGCTGCTGAGCGGCATCTTCGCCAATGCCCTCCGGCTCAATCTGCGCCGCGTGCTGGAGTCGGACTACGTGGAGGCTGCCCGCAGCCGCGGCCTCGGCGAAACCCGCGTGGTGCTGCGCCATGCCCTGCCCAACGCCCTCCTGCCCGTGCTCACGATCACCGGGATCACCGTGGCCTCGCTGATCGGTGGCGCCCTGCTGATCGAGGTGACCTACTCCTGGCCCGGGATCGCCGCCCGTCTGCAGGAAGCCATCGCCCAGCGCGATTACCCCCTGGTGCAGGGGATCGTGGTGGTGGTGGCCGCCCTGGTGGTGCTGGTCACCGTGCTGGTCGACCTGCTGGTGGCCCTGCTGGATCCGCGGGTGAGGTTCTGATCAGGCTGCTCCAGCGGCGTGCCTGGGCGGCATCGAGCACGTAGGCCACCACGCCGTTCTGCTGACGGCGTTGGGGTGGCAGGAGCGAGGGATGGTCCAGTCCTTCGAGGAACTCCAGGGTGATGCTCAGCAGCAGCTCCTGGACCTTGCGGGGCTCCACACCCACGAGCTCATCACCGAGCCGGAAGACCGCCTTGCCGTCGCCGACGATCCGCACCGGCGAAAAGTGGCTGCCCCCCTCCACCAGCACCAGACGGCTGAAGGGATGGGCTGCGTCCTGGAACAGGTTGAGCTGCTCCTGCACTGGTGGCGTCACCAGATCGAGGCTGCCGCCCACCAGGAGCACCGGGAGATCGAGCGCCGCCAGGCCACCTCCGGGCCAGAGCAGACTCCCGAAGCCGTTGTAGGCCACCACGCCGCGAAGCCGGGTGGAGCCCTGCAGCAGCGGATCCGGCAGCGCCGATCCCCCTGAGGACTCCCCGGTGACCTGGGGCAACTGGCACTGCAGCAGGCGGGAGAGATTGGTCAGCGAGAGGGCCGCCAGGTCCTGGCGGCAGCGCTCTCCAAGCCCTCGCTCGGGCACCAGACCCGCCGCCATCAGCGCCGTGAGCCCCCCGAGGGAATGCCCCACAAGCACCACCCCCTGCTCCCCGGCCGGCGGCGGCCCCAGCGGCGGCAGCAGGCCGTCGCGCCGGGCCTCCAGCACCGCCTGGAGATCCGCCAGGCGGCCCGGCAGGCTCTCGGCCCCCGGAGGGGGGAGATCGCCCTGCAGGGAAGCCCGCATGGCCTGTCCATTGCTGCCGGGATGCTCCACCACCAGAACCGGCCAGCCTTGGGCCGAGAGGGAAGCGGCCAACCAGCTGAGTTCCGTGCTGTTGCCGCCGAGGCCCGGCATCATCACCAGCCACGGTGAGGGCCTCGCCACGCGGCTGGGCCAGAGCTCCAGGGGCAGCGGAGTGGGCCGATGGGCCACACTCAGCTCCACGCGCTGGGGCTTGAGACGAGCGAGCCCAGGCAGGGCATGGGCCCGCGAGTTGCGCAGGGGTACACGCAGGCGGTGCAGCTGGCCCATGGCGACCTCCTGCTCCTGAATCTGGAGCCGCCAGCGCTGGGCCAGGTTCAGCAGGCCGTCGAGGCGGAGCACGAGACTCTCTCCAGGAAGGGCCTCCAGCAGGTTGAGGGCGGTCACCACACCGCGTCGCTCCAGAACCCGACGCAGGGTCGAGTCCAGCTCGGCCAGGGTGGTGGCACCATCCGGCCGGGTGAGCAGACCTCCGAGTTCCTGAAGCATCCGCTCCCCGGTCCAGCTGTTGAGCAACTGCAGGCCGAAGCTTCGTTCCTTGATCAGGGGGGCGCGCAGCAGCCGGATCAGGGAAGCCCGATCAGCAGGATCGAGCAGATTGAGCCAGATGGCCAGATCCCCATCACTGGTATCGGGGTTGCGGCTCCAGTCCTCGAGCTGGGCCAGATCGATCGGCAGCCGCAGACCATCGAGCTCCACCTCCAGCTGTTGAGCCGCACGGACCGGGGGCACGGTCAGCAGCAGACTGACGAGCAGAGCAACGATCCAGCGGGGACGGTTTGGCACAGACACGGACCCGGGCCGGGCGCGGCACCTGGTTGTCCCAGTTTCCCCTGCCGCTGCGTGAACTGGCCCTGATCCGTCTGGTCTCCTCGCTGGGGGCCGGCGCTGTGCTCTATCTCACTCCGCTGGTGTTCCACCAGGTCGGCTTCAGTGCCGTCGATGTGACGCAGGGGGTGGCCCTGGCGGCCCTGGCGGGCACGGCCGGGCGGCTGCTGTGCGGACTGCTGCTGGACCGCGGGCTCAATTGCTCGCTGCCGGTGCTGCTGGCGATCCTGGCGTCGCTGGCGGGCGACAGCCAGCTTCTGGGTGCCGCGGGCCTTGACGGATACCTCCTGGGCCAGTTGCTGATCGGTTTGGCCATGGGCCTCTACTGGCCGGCGATCGAACTGGCGGTTCCGCTGAGCTGCGCGGCACCGCCAGCACCGATCCCCTCGGCGCGGGGGTACGCCCTGGTGCGCAGCGCCGATGCGGCCGGCATCGCCAGCGGCGCCCTGATCGGCTCGGTTCTGGCCGGCAGGACGTGGCTGCGGGGCATCTATGTGCTCGACATCCTCTGTCTGATCGCGATGGCGCTGCTGCTGCTGCTGCGTCCGCTGCCAGCACCCCAGCGCCGCGCCGCGACCGAGATCGACGACTCCTGGCGACAGTGGCTGCCACCGCTGCTGCCACTGCTGGCGATCACCCTGCTGGCCACGACACTGCCGGCCCTGATGCAGAGCGCCCTGCCGCTGGATCTGGTGCGCGGCGGGCTGGCGCGCCGGGCGGTGCCGGAAACTCTCGGGGCGCTGCTGATCGGCCTGCAGCTGGGCCTGCTGGTGCTGATCCAGTGGCCGGTCGGGCAGGCTCTGGCACGGCGGCCGGTGGGGATCGGCCTGGGGCTGAGCCTGGTGAGTTTCGCTCTCGGCACGGGGCTGCTGGCGGGCTCGACGCTGCTGGCCGGCGGCATCTGGCTGGTGCTGCTGGCCCAGCCACCCCTGGCGCTGGGCCAGGCGGCCTTCCTGCCGATTGCCACCGAAGCGGTGATCGAGCTCACGGCACGGCCACACCAGGGGCTCGCCATGGCGCTCTTCTCGCAGTGCTTCGCGATCAGTGCCTTTGCAGCGCCGCTGCTGGCCGGCCTCGCCCTCGAAGGCCATGGCCATGGTGGCTTTCTCTGGCTGGCCATGGCCCTGCTCTGCCTGGCCGGCCTGCTGCTGGTGCGGCGGCTGGGGCCGGCCTCGCCGGCATGCGTGTCCAGGTCGACCAGGCGCCGCTGAGTGGTGCTGCGGGGTGCTCAGGCCGGCGGCGGAGCCAGCCAGCTCTCATGCGGCAGGGGCTCGGTGCCGTACTCCCAGTCGTCGTAGTCGGGATCGTTGCGGATCTGCTGGTGCACCTGCTTCTGCACCTCGAAGTCGTGAACGTGGGCCGTGGCGGAGGCCGGCTCAGCCGACTGGGAAGCGGCCGCGGCGGCGGCCTGAACGGGATCGGCGGAGGACATGGCCCGGCGTCGGCAGGGTTTCCATTCTTGCCGGACCCGGCGCAGCATGGCGTCATGGACAGCCGCCCGTCCCTGCCCCGCCGTTCCTGCTCTCCGGCGGCAGTCAGCCAGGCCAGCGGACTGGCGCTCGCCATTGCGCTGGGCCTGACCGGGGCCGCCCCGGAGCTGGCCTGGGGCTCCACCCCGCAGGCCTGGTCACGCTATGACCAGGAGGTGCAGCGCGCCTGCCTGGCCGCCAGCAGACTGCGCCAGTCAAGCCCGGCCGGCGACAGAATCGATCTGCCCGCTCCGACCACAGGCCCGGGTGCGGCAACCGGACTGGTCAGTGTGCTGCTCCTGCGCGGCACCTACCCGCAGCCCCACATGGCCGGCCGCAGCGGCCTGGAGCTCTGCGTCTACGACGCCAGCCGCAGACAGGTGCGCCTCGGCGATGCCGATCGGCTGAACCTGCAGCCCGCCGTCCTCAGGCGCTGAGAACGCGCAGCGTCACACGTTGAACAGGAACTCCATCACATCGCCCTCCTCCACCACATAGTCCTTTCCCTCGGCACGAAGCCAGCCTCTGTTGCGGGCTTCCACCAGGGAACCGGCCTCCAGCAGCTGCTCGCAGCCGATCGTCTGGGCGCGGATGAAACCGCGTTCGAAATCGGTATGGATCACACCGGCCGCCTGGGGGGCGGTCATGCCGGCCTTGATCGTCCAGGCGCGGGTTTCCTTCTCACCGGTGGTGAAGTAGGTGCGCAGGCCGAGGAGGCTGTAGGTGGCGCGGATCAGGCTCTGCAATCCGCCTTCCTCGACCCCCAGGCCCGCCAGGAACTCGGCCCGCTCCTCCTCCGGCAGCTCGATCAGCTCGGCCTCCACCTGGGCCGAGATGCGCACGGTGCCGGCACCTTCGCTCTCGGCCAGGGCTGCCACCTCCTCGCAGTAGGCGTTGCCGGCGGCGAGATCGTCTTCGCTCACGTTGGTGGCGTAGATGATCGGCTTGGCGGTGAGCAACCCCAGTGGCTTCACCAATACCGCTTCCTCCTCGCTGAGCGCCACGCTGCGGGCGGCGCCACCGGCCTCCAGCACCGTCTGGATGCGCTCGAGTGCCCCATCCTCCAACTGGGCCTCCTTGCTGGTGCGCAGTTGCTTCTTGAGGCGCTCGCGCCGCTTCTCCACCTGAGCCAGATCCGCCAGTCCCAGTTCCAGATTGATCACTTCCGCATCCCGCGCCGGCCCCACCGAGCCGCTCACGTGGATCACGTCGTCGTTCTCGAAACACCGCACCACGTGCACGATCGCGTCGACTTCGCGGATGTTGGCCAGAAACTTGTTGCCCAGCCCCTCACCCTGGCTGGCCCCCTTCACCAGACCGGCGATGTCCACGAACTCCACACGGGTGGGGATGATCTCCCGGCTGGCACTGAGGGCCGCGAGCTGATCCAGCCGCGGGTCGGGCACTGCCACAACGCCCGAATTGGGCTCGATCGTGCAGAAGGGGTAATTGGCGGCTTCGGCCTGGGCGTTGGCCACCAGGGCATTGAACAGGGTCGACTTGCCCACATTGGGCAGGCCCACGATTCCGGCTTTGAGCATGGCTGGAATCTACGGGCCGCCGCTGGCCCCTTCCGGCAGCGAAACTGGGGTGGATCTCCACCCCGATCACCATCGCCACGCTCACGCCCCAGCGACCAGCGGCCAGTCAGGCCGTTGTGCCCGGTCCAGTCCCCCGCCGGACCCGGACGACCTGGCTGCGGCGCCGCAGCCTCTGGGTGGCGCTGGTTGCCGGAGCACTGCTGATCGGCGGCGTGGGGGTCGTCCTGCGCCAACGCAGCACCAGCCAGGCCGGCCGGCTGGCCGACTACACCGTGCTGGCCGAATCCGGCAGCCTGCCGGGGGTTGTGACCGCCAGCGGCGAACTCGAGGCCGAGCAGAGCGTCAACGTGAGTCCGAGGCGCCAGGGTGTGCTGCAGGAGCTCTACGTGGAGGAAGGGGATGTCGTGCGCCGCGGCCAGCCCTGGCCCGCATGGACAGCGACGATCTGCGCGAGCGACTCGGCGAGCTTCGCGCCCAGCTCGCCTCCGCCGAGGCCCAGCTGGCCCGCAGCCGCAGCGAACTGGATCGCAACGAGCGGCTCTACCGCCAGAACGCGATCAGCCAGAGCGACTTCGACCGGGTGCGCAGCATCTTCCTGGTGGATGAAGCCGCAGTGAAGGCGGCTCGCCAGCGGCTGGAGGCCCGCCAGGTGGAGCAGGCCGATCTGATCGTTCGGGCTCCCTTCGACGGCGTGGTGAGCCAGCGCTTCGCCGATCCCGGCGCCTTCGTGACGCCGACCACCACCGCCGCCGCCGTGGCCGGTGCCACCAGTTCCTCGATCGTGGAGCTGGCCCAGGGCCTGGAGGCGGTGGCCAAGGTGCCCGAGAGCGACATCGGACGGATCCGCCTCGGCCAGGACGCCGAAGTGCGGGTGGATGCCTTCCCCGACCGCCGTTTTCCCGCCCGCGTCAAGCGAATCACTCCCCGGGCCGTAAAGCTCAACAACGTGACCTCCTTCGATGTGGTTCTGGCGTTCCTGAAGCCCGAACCTCAGCTGCGCATCGGCATGACCGCCGACATCGGCTTCCAGACCGGCCGCGTCCAGGCCGACACCCTCGTGCCCACCGTGGCGATCGTGACCGAGGAAGGCCGCCCCGGCGTGCTGCTGGTGGGCAGGGACAATCAGCCCACCTTCCAGCCGGTGGAGCTGGGCGTCAGTGGCGGCCGCAACACCCAGATCCTCTCCGGCGTGAAGGCCGGCACCCGGATCTTCATCGACATGCCCCCCTGGGCGAAGCGCAAACGCAGTTAGGCCAGGAAGCGACGGGCCGCCGCCACGATGCGACCACTGGCCTGACCGTCGCCGAAGGGATTGTGGGCGCGCGCCATTGCCTCGTAGGCAGCCGCATCGGTGAGCAGCTGGCTGGCCTCACGGAGGATGTCAGCGCTGGCTGTACCGATCAGCCGCGCCGTGCCAGCCTCCACGGCCTCGGGGCGCTCGGTGGTGCGACGCAGCACCAGCACCGGCTTGCCCAGGGCCGGCGCCTCCTCCTGCAGGCCTCCGGAATCGGTCAGCACGAGGGTGCAACCGCGCATCGCCGCCACCAGCTGGTCATAGTCGAGCGGCTCGGTGAGGAAGGCGCGCGGGTGAGCGCCCAGCAGCGCCTGCAGCGGCTCGCGCACGGTGGGGTTACGGTGCAGCGGCAGCAGCAGCGCCGTATCGGGGAAGCGCTCCAGCAGCTGCAGGAAGCCGCCGCCGATCTCAGCGAGGCGCTCTCCCCAGTTCTCGCGGCGATGCACCGTGGCCAGGATCACCCGCTGCCGCTGCCAGTCGAGGCCGGGGAGTTCATAGGCGGGGGTCCGTTCCGCCATCAGCAGCAGGGCATCGATCACCGTGTTGCCGGTGGTGAGCACCTCGCCGATCACACCGGAGGCGCGGCAGTTGGCCGCCGAACGCTCGGTGGGGGCGAAGTGCAGCTGGGCCAGCTGGGAGATCAGGCGCCGGTTGGCCTCCTCCGGGAACGGATCGAAGAGGTTGTCGGTCCGCAGACCGGCCTCCACGTGGCCCACCGGGATCTGCTCGTAGAAGGCCGCCAGGGCGGAGGCGAAGGCCGTGGTGGTGTCGCCCTGCACCAGCACCAGATCGGGGCGGTGATGGCTGAACTCATCCCGCAGTCCCTGCAGGGCGGCGCAGGTGATGTGTGTGAGCGTCTGCTGGGGCGCCATCAGAGCCAGGTCGTGGTCGGCCTGGAGACCGAACAGATGCATCACCTGGCTCACCATCTCGCGGTGCTGACCGGTGAGCACCACCCGGGTGCGGAAATCCGCGGCGCCCTGGAAGGCCAGGATGACCGGCGCCAGCTTGATCGCCTCGGGCCGGGTTCCCAGCACGATCGTGACGAGGGGCAAGGGCACCGGCAGGGGCACAGACGTGGCGGGATCCTACGGAGACCGGCCGGGGCACCCGTTCCGAAAGGGTGGCCGCCAGCGCCGAAACCCGCACAAGCGTGGAATGGTTCGAGCCGCGCCCTCGATGGTGCACCCCCTGTACCGCCATCCCCGTTGCCTGCGGCGGCCTGGATGGCCCCCCGATGACGACATCCCGCGCGGCGAACTCGATGAGGTCGAGGAGATCATGCGCCGCAGTCGCTTCGACGGCAGGATGCAGGCCAACCAGTCCCTCGAGCTGATGGAGGCCGTCCCTGTGGCGACCGATGAAGCGCTTACCCAGAGCCACAGGGCCAGGGGAATCAGGAGTGGCTGAGTCGGGCGATCAGCAGCACGCTCAGTCCCACAGCCAGGCCCAGCATGGCCAGGCGGCCATTCCAGATCTCCGCCTGAGGCGTGAAGCCGCGCCGCCAGGCGTTCAGCTCCTCGGAGCTCACCGGCTCGACAATCGGTTGGTCGACAGGCGGTTGCTGGCCGCTCTGGTGCTCGAGCTCCTGCGGGTCGACGCCCTTGGACTCGGGTTGCTCGGGGACGGCCGCTTCGGACCGTGGTCCGTCCGGCTTCCGTTCCGCGGGTTCCATGGCGACGCAGCAGAGACTGCGATGCCAACTTAGGGGGCTCCTCAGAAAGAGGGTTCGGGAGCGTAGAGCCGCCCCGCCTGCTCCAGGGGCATGCGTGCCGCCACGCCCAGCTCCAGCGGGCTGCAAAGGCCGGCCGAAAGGCGCTCACAGGCCGCCACGCCGATCATGGCGGCGTTGTCGGTGCAGTAGGCGAGGGGCGCCACACGCCAGTGGAGTCCCTCCCGCCGGCAACGCTCCTCGAGCAGCCCCCGCAGGCGGCGGTTGGCGGCCACGCCACCCACCAGCACCAGGGTCTCGAGGCCCTGATCGGTGGCACAGCGGCAGCTCCGCTCCACGAGCACCTCGGCCACCACCCGCTCGAAGCTGGCCGCCAGATCCGCCACCGGCAGGCACTCACCGCCGTCCGCCTGCACGGCCTCCAGGGCCCGGACCTGGCGCAGCATGGCGGTCTTGAGGCCGCTGAAACTGAAGTCGTAGGGGTAATAGCCCCCTTCCGGCCGGGAGACGCGCCCCTGGGGCAGGGGGAACCGGAAGGCATCGCCGGCGGCGGCCGCCCGCTCGATCGCCGGCCCTCCCGGATAGCCGAGACCCAGCAGCCGGGCCACCTTGTCGAAGGCCTCCCCGGCGGCGTCATCGTGACTTCGCCCCAGCCGCTGGTAGCAGCCTGGACCGTCGACCCGCACCAGCTCCGTGTGACCACCACTCACCAGCAGGACCAGAGAGGGGCCGGGGGGGAGCGGCTCGCCCAACTGCACCGAGCAGAGATGACCCTCCAGATGGTGCACCCCGAGATAGGACTTGCCGTAGAGCCGCGCCAGGGTGCGGGCGGTCACCGAGGCCACCAGCAGAGCCCCGTTGAGTCCGGGGGCCACCGTGGCCGCCACCGCGTCGAGCTGGGCCAGCGCCACGCCACTGTGCGCCACCACCTGATCGATCAGGCCCGGCAGGGCCTCCACGTGGCGGCGGGAGGCGATCTCCGGCACCACGCCACCCCAGCGGGCATGCTCGGCCACCTGGGAGGCCACGACGCTCGCCAGCACGGTTCGATCGCGCACGATCGCCGCTGCCGACTCGTCACAACTTGTTTCGAGCGCCAGAACGGTCGGCATCGTCCTCAGCCGGGTCTCCTACTGTCCGCCAGTGACATCCTGCCCCGCGACGCCCTTCCCGGTCATGCGCCGTCTTTTCGCGATCCTGCTTTCGGCCTTCCTGATCTTCGGCCTGGCCCCGGTGGCCAAGGCTGATGGTTCCGTGGCAGGCCTCANCCCCTGNCTCCGAGAGCGCCCGCTTCCAGCAGCGAGCCGCCGGAGCCAAAACCGATCAGGCCAAGGCACGCTTCGAGATGTACAGCCAGGCCCTCTGTGGCACTGACGGCCTCCCCCACCTGATCGTCGATGGCCGCTGGAGCCACTCCGGCGACTTCATGATTCCCGGCATCGCTTTCCTCTACATCGCCGGCTGCATCGGCTGGGCAGGGCGCAGCTATCTGATGTCGATCCGCAACAGCAAGGACGCCACCATGAAGGAGATCCAGATTGATCTCCCCCTGGCCTTCAAGAGCACCCTGGCTGCCGCGACCTGGCCCCTGGCAGCCTTCGGTGAGTTCACCAGCAAGAAGCTCACCGAAGCCGACAGCAAGATCACGGTTTCGCCTCGCTGATCTGGCCTCAGGAACGGCCACCTTCAGAACTTTCATCGTCCACCCCATCCTCAGCCTCCAGCACCTGCAATGAAGAAGTTCCTCACCACGGCCCCGGTGTTTTCGGCGATCTGGTTCACCATCACAGCCGGCATCATGATCGAATTCAATCGCTTCTTTCCCGATCTCCTCTTCCATCCGATGTGATCGGGTCGAAGCGGCACCGAAGCTCAATACTTCATCAAGGCGGCCGCTGGCCGCNTTTTTGCTGGTGCGTTGATCGCGGATTCAGCTGAGATCCATCAACCGCTCGAGTTGGAGCAGCGCCTGCTCGAGATCACCATTCACCAGCACGGCATCGAATTCGCCCTCGGCGGCCAGTTCGATGCGCGCGCGCTCCAGCCTCTGCTGGATGGCGACCTCGCTGTCGCTGCCGCGACCGCGGATGCGCCGCTCCAGCTCCGCGTAGCTGGGAGGCTTCAGGAAGAGCTGGAAGCCGCTGGGAAAACTGCGGCGCACCTGGCGCGNCCCCTCCAGTTCGATCTCCAGCAGCACCGGCCGTCCGGCGGCCAGGTGATCCTCCACGGGCTGGCGCGGCGTTCCATAGAGGTTGCCGGCGAATTCCGCCCATTCCAGGAAGCCGCCTGCCGCCACCTGCTGCTCGAAGTGCTCTCGGCTGAGGAAGAAATAGCTGCGGCCCTCCACCTCACCCTGGCGAGGCGCGCGGGTGGTTGCCGACACCGACAGCCAGATCTCGGGGTGACGCTGCAGCAGCCTCGCCACCAGCGTGCCCTTGCCCACGCCACTCGGACCGGTGATCACGGTGAGGCGGGCCATCAGCAGGGCAGGGGCTGGGCTGCAGAGTAGAAGCCAGTGCATATCCACCCGGCACCGGCCATGGCCCTCCAGCCGATGGACGTGACCAGCCTCAAGGCGGTGCTGGCGGAATGGCGACCGCTGCTGCTGCCGAGCCGCTTTGAGAAGGCCCAGCAGGCCGATGCCCAGACCATGCAGCTGGGGCTGCGCACCCTCCAGGGCATGCGATGGCTGGAGCTCAGCTGGCTGCCGGAAGCGCCCCGCTGCCACACCATTCCCCCACCGCCGCGAGAGGGCGATGGCAGCACCCTGGCCCAGCAGTTACAGCACGGCCTGCGCGGCCTGGCCCTGGTGCAGCTCGAACAGNCCGGCTGGGAGCGGGTGGTGCGGTTCGGCTTTGCCCGGCGCCCCGGGGAGCCGATCGAGCGGCACGTGGTGCTGGAGCTGATGGGTCGCCACAGCAATCTGTTTCTGATCGAGGGCAGCAGCGGACAGGTGATCGCCCTGGCCCGCCAGGTGAAACCCGCGCAGTCGCGGCTGCGGCCGATCGGCACCGGCGATCCCTACCGCCCACCGCCGCCCCTGGGCGGTGAGCCGCCGAGCCTGGCTGAGCCATTCGCGCGCTGGCGGCAGCGGTTGCAGCTGCTGCCGCTGCCCCTGGAGCAGGCGCTGCGCAGCGCCTACCAGGGCATCAGCCCGGCCCTGGGGCATCAGCTGGCCCCCCAGGACTGGCTGGAGCAGCCGGTGGGTGGCCTCACGGATGCCCAGTGGCAGGCACTCTGGCTGCAGTGGCAGGCGTGGCTCGGCGCGATCGAGGCCGGCCCGCAGTCCGGCCGGCTGCGGTGGCAGACCTGCGAGCACGGCTACCGCTGCTGGAGCAGCGATCCCGACGCCCCCCGCACGACCCCCTGGCGATCAATACGGCTCTGAGCAGTTATTACCGGCGAGGTCTGCAGGCGAAGCAGCTGCACGAGCGGCGCCGGCAGCTCGAACACCAGATCACCGCGGCCAGGGAGCGTGAAGGGCTCCAGCTTGCCGAGCAACAGCAACTGCTGGATCGGGTGCCGGAGAGCGAGATCCTCCAGCGGCGCGCCGACGCTCTGCTCAGCCAGCCCCGGCCGAGCCGGGACAGCATCGATGAGGCGCAGGCGCTCTACCGGCAGGCCCGCAAGCTCCGCCGCTCGGGCGCAGCGATCACCCCGAGGCTGGAGCAGCATCGGTGCCGCCTGGCCGCCCTCGAGACCAGCCTCACCTTCCTGGAGCAGGCCGAGAGCCTCGAGCAGATCGAGGCTCTCGCCGCCGAGCTGGAGGAGCAACTGGGGCGTCGCCGCTCTGGCCATCGCCAGAACCGCCGTCTGGACTCCGCTGGCCGCGGCCAGCCCCAGGCCCTGGAGCTGCGCAGCCCAGGCGGGCTGGCCCTGCTGGTGGGCCGGAACCATCGTCAGAACGACTGGATCGCCTTCCGTCAGGCACGCCGCGGCGACCTCTGGTTCCACGCCCAGGAGCTGCCGGGCAGTCACGTGATGCTGAAGAGTTCGGAAGCACCAGCCGACGACGCGGATCTTCAGGCCGCCGCGGATCTGGCGGCCCACTTCAGCCGTGGCCGCAGCAATAGACGCGTGCCGGTGGTGATGGTGCCCAGCGACGAGCTGCAGCGCATCCCCGGCGCGTCGCCCGGCACGGTGCGCCACCGCGGCGGCGCCGTGATCTGGGGTGTACCACAGCGGGCTCTTACCCTGCTGGCATCGCGGCCGCACGAGCAGCGCTGATGAGCGAGTTGCCCGCAGACCCCTCTCCACCCACCGCGCCGCCGCCGCCGCCGCCGATCCAGCTCCCCGAAGCGGCTGCGGCGGGGCCGGATCTGGATGACTTCCCCGGCGAGGTGGAGATGAGCCTCGTGGATCACCTGGAGGAGCTGCGCCGCCGCATCCTGCGCAGCCTGCTGGCGGTGCTGCTCGCCGCCGTCGGCTGCCTGGCTGCGGTGAAGCCCCTGGTGCGGCTGCTGGAGATGCCGGCCAGCGGCATCCGGTTCCTGCAGCTGGCGCCAGGGGAGTTTCTGTTCGTATCGCTCAAGGTGGCGGGCTATGCCGGCCTCACCCTGGCCCTGCCCTGGGTGCTCTACGAGGCCCTGGCGTTCGTGCTGCCGGGGCTCAGCCGGCGCGAACGGCGGCTGGTGGCGCCGGCGATCGCAGGCTCCGCGGTGCTGTTCGCCGCGGGCCTGGCCTTCGCCTGGTGGGCCCTGGTGCCTGCCGCCCTGCGCTTTCTGGTGAGCTACGGCGCCGATGTGGTGGAACCGAGCTGGTCGATCGAGCGCTATCTGGACTTCGTTCTTCTGCTGATGCTGGCCACCGGCCTGGCCTTCCAGCTGCCCGTGCTGCAGCTGCTGCTGGGCGCCCTGGGACTGATCCGGGCTCGCACGATGCTGGCGGGCTGGCGCTGGGTGGTGCTGACGGCCGCCATCGCCGGCGCCGTGCTGACGCCCTCCACCGATCCGTTCACGATGCTGTTGCTCTCCGGCGCCATCACAGCCCTGTTCCTCACCGGCGTCGCCTGGTGGCCCTCAGCGAGCGGCTGCGACCCGCCGCGATCGCGGGCAGCGGCGGCTGAAGGTCACAGGCTTCACAGCAGAAATTCCTTCAGTCGAGCACCGGACACCTCGAGAGGCAGGCCGAGCGCCTTGCCCAGACGCGGTCGGTCGGGAGTGGTGGCCAGCCACCGGCGCACCGCCTCCGCCACCCCCAGATCATTGAGCGCCGCCACCAGCCGGGCCAGACGGGCGGTGTACTCCTCCGCCGTGAGCGGGAACGACTGCTGCTCCAGAGAGGCCCACATCACCTGCAGATAGACGCGGCCCCGGCGCTGCACGAGCTGCAGGTCGTAGGACGCACGCCAGCGCTGCGCAGCAGCCCCAGCAGCTCATCGACCGTCAGCGGGGAGGTCAAGGGAAGCTCGCCAATGCGCAACAGCATGTTGCAGGCCCGCCAGAGCCCCTGCAGCGCGGAGGCATCGGAGGGAGGGCAGGACCTAATGTGGCCGCCACGTCGTCCGGCCCCGTTGCCATGACCCAGATGCCAGCGAGCGCCTCGAGCGGTGATGTGCCCGGGATGGGTCGTCGGCAGTTCATGAACCTGCTGACCTTCGGCTCGGTCACCGGCGTGGCCCTCGGTGCGCTCTACCCGGTGGTGAACTATTTCATNCCCCCCAAGGCCGCCGGTTCGGGTGGCGGGACTACCGCCAAGGACGCCGCCGGCAACGCCGTGACCGCCAGCGGCTGGCTCGGCACCCACAAGGAGGGCGACCGCAGCCTCGTGCAGGGCCTCAAGGGTGATCCCACCTACCTCGTGGTGGANGGCTCCGATGCCATCGGCAGCTACGGCATCAACGCCATCTGCACCCACCTGGGCTGCGTGGTGCCCTGGAACAGCGGCCAGAACAAGTTCATGTGCCCCTGCCACGGCTCCCAGTACGACGCCACCGGCAAGGTGGTGCGCGGTCCGGCCCCGCTCTCGCTGGCTCTGGCCCACGTGTCGGTCGAGAACGACACGGTGTTCCTCAGCCAGTGGACCGAGACCGATTTCCGCAGCGGCGACAAGCCTTGGTGGGTCTGATCACGCCCTGATCCGATCGCTGCCGTCCCCCTGCCCCGTCGCCCCTTCTCTTCGATGCGCCGCACCCTCTCCCTGCTGCTTAGCTCCCTGGTGGGCACCACCCTGGCCGTCGCCGTGCTGCTCGGGGCCGCCACTCCCGGCTGGGCCTACCCCTTCTGGGCGCAGCAGAACTACGCCAGCCCGCGCGAGGCCACCGGCAAGATCGTCTGCGCCAATTGCCACCTGGCCAAGAAGCCCACCAGGGTCGAAGTGCCCCAGGCCGTCTTCCCCGACACCGTGTTCAAGGCCGTCGTGGAAATCCCCTACGACACCTCGGTGCAGCAGGTCGCCGGTGACGGCAGCGCCACCGGCCTCAACGTCGGCGCGGTGGTGATGCTGCCCGATGGCTTCACGCTCGCTCCGCAGGNCCGTCTCAGCGACGAACTGAAGGAGGAGACCGCCGGTCTCTTCTACACCCAGTATTCCGACGACCAGCCCAACATCCTCCTGGTCGGACCCATCCCCGGCGACCAGCACCAGGAGATCGTGTTCCCGGTGCTTTCACCCGATCCCGCCACGGACAGCAGCATCCACTTCGGCAAATACCAGCTGCATGTGGGCGGCAATCGCGGCCGGGGCCAGGTCTACCCCACCGGTGAGAAGAGCAACAACGGTGTGTTCAATGCCCCCGCCGCCGGCACCGTCTCCGCCGTCACCCCTGGGGAATCGGGAGCCACCGTGGTGGAGATCACCACTGCCGATGGCGCCACGGTCACCGAAACCGTGCCTGCAGGCCCCACCGTGACCGCTGCGGTTGGTGATGCGGTGGCAGCCGGTGCACCCCTGACCAACGATCCCAACGTGGGTGGCTTCGGTCAGATCGACGCCGAGATCGTTCTCCAGAATCCGGTCCGCATCTACGGGCTGCTCGCCTTCTTCGCCGCCATCGCCGTCGCCCAGATCATGCTGGTGCTCAAGAAGCGCCAGGTGGAGAAGGTCCAGGCCGCCGAGGGAATCGTCTGACCTGGGGCGACCCCTGCCCCTCCTGCCCTGATCGCGTTGATCCCCCTCTCCACGTTCACCTCTCCGGGGCCCCTGGTCTTCCAGCTGGGCCCCTTTGCCTTGCGCTGGTACGGCCTGCTGATCGCCGTTGCGGTGCTGGCCGGGCTGTCGCTGGCCACGCGGCTGGGCAGGTCCCGCGGCATCGAACCGGTGGTGATCGCCGACCTGCTGCCCCTGCTGGTGCTCGGTGCCGTGGTCGGGGCACGGCTCTACTACGTGGTTCTGGAGTGGCGCCAGTACGCCGCCAACCCGCTCGATGCCCTGGCCATCTGGCGCGGCGGCATCGCCATCCACGGTGCCCTGATCGGCGGTGTGCTGACCACGGTTCTGTTCTGCCGCTGGCGCCGCCAGCCCTTCTGGAATCTGCTTGATGTGCTGGTGCCATCGGTGGCCCTCGGTCAGGCGATCGGCCGCTGGGGCAACTTCTTCAACTCCGAGCCTTCGGCCTTCCCACCGACCTGCCCTGGAAACTGCAGATCCCTGCGGCCAGCCGGCCACCGGAATTCCTGGATCAACTCTATTTCCACCCCACGTTTCTCTACGAATCGATCTGGAACCTCGGCGTCTGCGGCCTGCTGCTGCTGCTGGTGCGGCAGAGCCACCTCGGTCGTCTGCAGTTGCCGAGCGGCGCACTCAGCTGCGTCTATCTGATGGCCTACAGCAGCGGCCGGGTGTGGATCGAGGCGCTGCGGATCGATCCCCTCTGCCTGTTCGCCGAGCCCCCCTTCTGTGAAGGGGGCCTGCGCATGGCCCAGCTGGTGAGCCTGCTGCTGATCGGCCTCGGCGGGCTGGGCCTCTGGTGGCTCTACGGCCGCCGGCGGCCCCTGCCCGATCCCGCTGGGGTGAGCGCTTGAGCCGTCCCGCCGTGGCCATCGTGGGCGCCGGTCCCGGAGCGCCCGACTTGCTCACCCTGCGGGCCGCCAGGGCGCTCGAGCAGGCCGAGGTTCTGGTCTGGACCGACTCCCTGGTGAATCCCCAGATCGCCGCTCTCGCCCCCCGCCACTGCGAGCGCATCCGCACCAGCAGCCTGACTCTCGAGGAGGTGATCGCCGTGGTGGTGGAACGGGCTGTCGCCGGCAGGCGCGTCGTGCGTCTGCATGACGGCGACCCCTGCCTCTACGGTGCGCTCGCAGAGCAGATCTGCCGCCTGGCCGATGCGGGCATCCCGGTGGAGGTGGTACCGGGCATCAGCGCCTACCAGGCCACCGCAGCCTGCCTCGGAGCCGAGCTGACCATCCCGGGCCTGGTGCAGACGATCGTGCTGAGCCGTGCCGGCGGCCGTACCGGCGTGCCCGACACCGAATCCCTGCCCCGGCTGGCAGCCCTGCGGGCCTCCCTGTGCCTCTACCTCTCAGCTCGCCACGTGGAGGAGGTTCAGGCCGAGCTGCTGCGCCATTACCCCGCCGACACACCGGTGGCCATCGGCTACCGGGTGAGCTGGCCTGACCAGTGGCTCAGCCTGGTGCCCCTCAGCGAGATGGCCCGTGTGAGCCTGGAGCGCAACCTGATCCGCACCACCCTCTACGTGGTGAGTCCAGCACTGACCCCGCCGCAGGACGCCCGGTCCAGGCTCTATTCTGCCAGCCATCGCCATCTGTTCCGCGGCGGCACGCCGGAGGACGATCAGCCGGCCGCCATGCCCTCCTGCGGATCCGATGCATCCGAGGGAGCGGCAGCCTCGCTTTCGCCATAGAGCTCCCGGGCCAGTCGCTGTCGATCGAAGCGGCAGCCGAGCCGAGCCACGATCCCCTCGAGATCCCTCGCTGCATTGCCCAGGCAGCAGGTGCCACCCGGTGAGGGGGTCACATTGAACACCAGGCCAGGCAGAGCCGGGATGCTGGCTTCCCCGAGCATCAGCCTGCGGTTGGCCTTGTCGATCAGCTGGGGCCGCACACCGCCGTAGCCCTCGGCGAAGCGCAGATCCTCCAGACGCATGCCGGGCACGATCTTGCGGGCATCGGCCAGAAACAGGCGACGGCGCAGCCAGGGCACCTCGAACAGCAGGTTCCGGATGATGTAGTCACGGATGTCGGCGATGCGGAACAGCTGCCAGAACACGGCCAGAACCGCCCAGTCGAGCCTCAGCACTCTGAGGAACTCCCAGAAGGACGCGGGCTTGTAGCGCTCCAGCAGCGGCAGCAGCAGCGCCGTGGGGCCGAAACGGGTCTGGCCCGGGGCGCGCACGTCGGGATCGCCGTGGATGGCTGCGAAGGGCAGCCTGTCGTTCTGCAGGGTGTACACCTTGCCGCGGAGCAGATCGGGGGTGAAGTAGAAGCTCCCGGCCACCGGCAGGCAGGAATACTCCAGCCCGAAACCCATCGCCTGGGCCATCAGCAGGCTGTGTGCACCGGCGTTGACCACCACATGACGGGCCAGGATTTCGCGGGGGGCGCCGCGGCCGGCATTGCAGCCCCGGGTGGGCGAAAGATGCACCCGGAACAGCTCACCCTCCCGGCAGATGCGCGTGACCGTCGTACCCAGGTGCAGATCCAGCTGCCGCGGCCTGCCGCCGCCGGCGCCGCTCTCGGCCACGGCCACCACAGCCTGATCCACGAACGATTGCGCCAGCTGCTCGTAATCCACCGCCGTGTAGGTGCTGCGGATCCCGATCGCCACCAGGGCCTCGGGCCGCGGCTGACCATCGACCAGCACCACATTGGGCTCCCACTGGGCGATCTGCTCCTTCTCCAGCAATTCCATGGCCGGGAAGTGGGGGGAGAAGCGCTCGAAGCGCTCCCGCAGGATGGAGCATTCCCGATCCCCCACCGCCAGCACCATCTTCGGGGTGCGGAACACGCAGCGCCGCCGCACCTCCGGTTCCAGAAGTTCCGCGTAGTGCACGATCATCTCGGCCGTGCGCTTCACCCGGATCGCCTTCTCGAGGGTGTAGTTGGTCTCGATGTCGCCGCAGTGGATCGTCTGGCTGTTGTTGGTGGCCTTGGAGTTCACCCCGGCCAGCCGGTCATAGCGCTCGACCAGCGCGATGCGGCCCAGGTCGGTGTAGCGGGCCAGCTCGNAAAGCAGGGCGGTTCCGCAGACCCCANCCCCCACGATCAGCACATCCACCCGATCCTGCGCGTCACCGACCGGATCGCTGGCCGTCTCGGCTGCTGGGACGGCNGGGGGACATGTTGGGGGCGAGGTCCACGGCACCATCCGATGAGCCTCCATGGTCGCCGATGGTGCCGTGGAGCGGATCTGGTGGGTCGCCGACGGTGTTTTAAGCTTCTCCCAAGCGAGCGGTCATCCTTGAAGGCAGCTCAGCGAGGGCGATTAGCACAGCGGTAGCGCACTTCCTTCACACGGAAGGGGTCACTGGTTCGAATCCAGTATCGCCCATCCCTTCGGCTCGCAGAGCCCAGGTTCATCCATCGACCGGATGCGTCCAGGTGGATCCCCTCGGCGGGATGCCCGGGCCGGTGAGCCCGATCGGCACGGACTGACAGATCCCGGCTGCGTCGACACAATGGCGTCAACCGTGTTCCACCCCTGAACGCCCGGACTGTGAGCAGCAACCCGCCCACCGCTGAAACGCCTCCCGCCCTGGAGGCCATCGGTGGGCGCCTCCGTCAGGCCAGGATCGACCAGGGGCTGAGTGTGGGCGCCCTGGCGAGCCGGCTGAAGATGGGACAGGAGCAGCTCACGGCCCTGGAGAGTGGCGATCTGGAGCGACTGCCGGAACCGGTGTTCGTGATCGCCCAGCTCCGGAGGGTCGCTAGCAGCCTCGGGGTGGATGCCGAAGCGGCGATTCAGGATCTCCGCCACAGCGATCTCCTCAGTCAGCCCCGACCCAAATCCGCCGAGGCCGGCATGCCGGCGACCGCCTCCCGCAAGCCCGGCCCAACCGCGCCCGGCGGTCCGCCCGCACGGGATGGCCCTGGCCCCGGCTGCTGCTGGCCCTGGTGGGGCTGCCGCTGCTCGGATGGCTGGCGGTGCTGGGCTGGCAGCAGTTCGGGGTCAGCCAGCGGCTCCGCAGCGAGCCGCCCAGCACTCCGGGTGCAGCCGAACACCTGGAGCGACCGGCCGGGCGCTCAGCCGTGCCTCAGCTCACCCTCAGCAGCACGGAGTCCAGCTGGGTGCATGTGCGCGACCACCGCGGCACCACCCTGTTCGAGGGCCGCTTCCAGGGTCGCCGCAGCTTCCCTCTGGGCAAGAGCCTGGAGGTGCTCGCGGGCCGTCCCGATCTCGTGCAGGCCAGTGTCGGTGACGCGCCGCCCCAGGTTCTCGGACCGATCGAGGCGGTGCGCTGGCGGCGCTTCACGGCTCCGCAACCCTGAGGGCGAGGCCGCAGGCCTCCATCACCACCGCCTCGCAGGAGCGCAGGCTCCAGCGCTCCAGACTGAGATCCACGGGCGTCTCCCCGGCTTCCACGGGTTTCGGGCGCAACCGCACATCCAGGCAGCCGGGTGCGGCGGACACCTCGATCGCGTCGATCACCGCTGCCGGCCGTCGATCGAGTGCGGCGGCCAGCCGCAGCAGCAGGGCCATGGAAGCCACGGTGCGGCGCTGGTCGCGCCCCTCGATCAGCTGCCAGGCCTCATGCCGCTTCTTCGGCAGGCTGCGGCGGTGATAGCGGGCAATCGCCGCCACCATCAGATGCTCGCTCTGGGAATACCCCAGCAGTTCGCCATGGCGGATGAGATACCAGCTGTGCTTGTGGTAGGCCGAGATGTTGATGCTCTTGCCGCAGGTGTGCAGCTGGGCGGCGGCCCAGAGCAGCTCGCGGCCGACACCCTCATCGTGATGCAGCAGACCGCGGCTCTGGTCGTAGAGGCTGAGGGCGTGGGCGGCCACCCAATCGGCCCGCTCGCGCTCCACGCCGAAGCGCCGGGCCTGATGCAGCACGGTGCGTCGACGGATGGAGCTCTGGTAGACGAAGCGATCCCCCAGCAGATGGTTGCGCAGCATCCAGTCCACGATCAGCCCCTCCCGCAGGGCCCGGTCGCAGACCACCAGCTCGTGGCAGCCGAGCATGGCCATCGCGGTCTGCAGGATCAGGGCGCCGGGCACGATGATCTCGGCCCGCCGTTCATTGATCGCCGGCAGGGCGCGGCGCTGCTCCGGTGTGAGGGTGAGCAGCCGGGCGAGCAGCTGATCCACCCGCTGACGGCTGAGCCTGTAGCCCTGCAGCTTCAGGGGGGGCTTGCCATCCTCGGCGGCAGCCAGGGCCGCCATCGCCATCGCGGTGCCGCTGGTGGCCACCATCACGGGCGATTCACCGGGGTTCAGGGCGGTGCGGACCTGCGCCACCGCCGGGTCGAGGGCCCCCTGGATGTAGGCCTGCAGAAAGCTGCGCCGCTGAGGCGGCAGGGGGTCCTGCTGACAGAACTCGCGCTGCAGCCGCACCGCGCCGATCCGGGTGCTGGTGAGAGCGCGCGCATCACGCCCGTCGGCCAGCACCAGTTCGGTGGAGCCGCCGCCGATGTCGATGATCAGGTGGGGCTGGTCCCCGAAGGCCATGCCCGAGAGCACACCCAGATAGATGAGTCGCGCCTCCTCCGGCCCGCTCACCAGGTCCACGGCCAGGCCCAGCTGCTCCTGCACGGCCTGAAGGAACTCACGGCCGTTGGGCGCCTCCCGCACAGCGCTGGTGGCAGCCGTGACGATCTGCTCCACGCCGTAGCTCCTGGCCAGCTCGATGTCGTGGCGCAGGCTGCGAAAGGCGCGCTCGATCGCGGCCAGGCTGAGATCACCGGTCTCCGGATCCCTCTCCCCCAACCGGGCGGTGTCCTTCTCGGCATGCAGCACACTGAAGCTGCTGAGGGCCACGTCCACCGCGGCGATCACCAGATGGATCGAGTTGGTGCCGATGTCGATGGCGGCCACCCGGCGCTGCCCGGGCTGGAGGGGGGAGCTGGCCAGGGTCATGGGGCCGCGTCACGCCGAGGCGGCGTCACTTTGCCACCGCAGGTGGGATCCGTCGGCAGACCTAACGTGCGCCGCAACGCAACCGGTTGATGGCAGACGGTGGGATCGGCAGGCGCCTGCGGGCCTGGCTCGAACTGCTGCGGTGGCACAGACCCAGCGGCCGCCTGATCCTGCTGATCCCCGCCGGCTGGAGTCTCTGGCTCAATCCGTCCGGGCCGNCCCCAGCCCCGCTGCTCGGCTGGATCGTGGTCGGCGGACTGGCCGTGAGCGCGGCGGGCTGCATCGCCAACGACCTCTGGGACCGGCACATCGATCCCCAGGTGGAACGCACCCGCCACCGTCCCCTGGCCGATGGCCGCGTGGGCGTGGCGGAAGCCCTGGGCCTCCTGCTGGTGGCCCTGCTGGCGTCGCTGGCGGTGGTGCTCCGGGGTCTGCCGCCCGGCAGCCGCGGCCTCTGCCTGCTGCTGGCCCTGGCTGCGCTGCCGCCGGTGCTGCTCTACCCCTCGGCCAAGCGCTGGTTCGGCTACCCCCAGCTGGTGCTGGCGCTCTGCTGGGGCTTCGCGGTGCTGATTCCGTGGGCCGCCGCCAGCGGCTCTCTGGCCGGCGGCTGGCCGCTGGCGCTTACCTGGCTGGCCACCCTCTGCTGGACCTTCGGCTTCGACACGGTGTATGCCATGGCCGATCGCGACGACGACCGGGCCATCGGTGTGCGCAGCAGTGCTATCAGCCTCGGAGACAGGGCCCCGGTGGCGGTGACGGCCTGCTACGGCGTGACCGCCCTGGCCCTGGCACTGGCGGCGGCGAGCCGCGGTCTGGCCCCCGTCGGCTGGCTGCTGGGCGGGCTGGCGGCCGCGGGCATGCTGCGCGAAGGTTCCCTGCTGGGTCGGCCGGACCTGCCCCGCAGCGCCTACGGACGCCATTTCCAGCGCCAGGTGATGCTCGGAGCCCTGCTGCTGCTGGCGCTGGTGCTGGGGCTGCGGCCATGAGCGCGACCCAGTCACCGCTGCAGCTGCCGCCGCCACTGCAGAGCGGCGATCGGGTGGCTCTGGTGGCGGCCAGCTCGGCGCTCGACGGGCCGGGTGTGGCGGAGCGGCTCGAGGCGGGATTGACCGTGCTCGAGAGCTGGGGACTGGAGGTGGAACGGCGTGAGCTGGATCAGCGGCGCTGGGGCTATCTGGCGGGCAGCGATCCGGAGCGGCGCGCCGATCTGGATCGGGCCGGACGCAGCGGCGCTGCCCTGCTGGCCTGTCTGAGGGGCGGCTGGGGAGCAGCCCGGCTGCTGGAGCGGCCATTGCCCCTGCCACGCCGCTGGCTGCTGGGCTTCAGCGATGTGACCTCGCTGCTCTGGGCCCAACTGGCCGCCGGCCAGGGCGGGGCCATCCATGGCCCCCTGCTCACCACCCTGGCGGCGGAGCCGGCCTGGAGCCGGCAGCGGCTGCACGACCTGCTCTTCGGGCTGCCCTGCCGACCCTGGAGGGGCAGGGCTGCCGCTCCGGAAAGGCCGAGGGGCCCCTGCTGGTGGCCAACCTCACCGTGGCGACCCACCTGCTGGGCACCCGCCATCTGCCCAGCCTGGCCGGCGCCATCCTGGTGCTGGAGGACATCGGTGAGGTGCCCTACAGGCTCGAGCGGATGCTCACCCACTGGCGCCTCAGCGGCGCCCTGCAGCAGCTGGCCGGCATCGGCTTCGGCCGCTTCTCCGACTGCGATGAACCGCCGGGGGAGACCAGCGATCGATCGGGCTTCACAGCCCGACAGGTGCTGCTGGAGCGCACCGCCGACCTGGGCATCCCGCTGCTGGAGAACCTGCCGGTGGGCCACGAGCCCGGCAATGCCGCCCTGCCCCTGGGGGTGCCGGCCCGGCTCGATGCCGACCGCGGCACCCTGGAGCTGCTGCAGTGATCCACGGGGCGGCCGGGCGGATCAGCGCCGCGCAGCCAGCACCGCTTCGGCCACGGTGAGATCGAAGGGGGTCGTGAGCTTGATGTTTGACGGAGGAGCCTGCAGCACCTGCACGGGCCAGCCCAGCCGCTCGAACAGCGCGGCGTCATCGGTGACGCTCCAGCCCTCGTCGCCGGCCCTGGCATGGGCCTGGCGCAGCTGAGCCACCGGGAATCCCTGGGGTGTCTGGGCCGCCCAGAGATCGGCCCGATCCGGGGTGGCCGTGATCGTGCCCTCGGCATCCACCTGCTTGATCGTGTCGGTGACCGGGGTGGCGGCGATCACGGCCCTCCCGGCTTCGACGGCGGCGGCGCAGCGCTCCAGGAGTTCGGGTTCCACCAGGCAGCGGGCGCCGTCGTGGATCAGCACCCCCGCGGCCTCCGGCGGCAGGGCCGCCAGTCCCCGGCTCACCGACTCCTGGCGCGTCCCGCCTCCCACGATCCAGCGCACCGGTCGATCCGGAACGGCGGCGGCCACGATCCCGGTGATCGCCGCTTCATCGTGGGGCTGGCCCACGATGCCGATCCAGCGGATCACCGGCGTGGCGAGGGCCGCCTCCAGGGTCCAGGCCAGCACCGGCCGACCGGCCACCTCCAGCAGCAGCTTGTTGCCGGAAGCGCCCATGCGGCGGCCACTGCCCGCGGCGGCGATCAGCAAATGCACAAACACCCCCCCTGCGGAACCCGCCAGACCGGACGATCCGGATCGGATCCATACAATCAGGCCGTCTGCCTGTAGGCCCAGCATGCGCGCCCTGTTCCTGCTTCCGGGCGATGGCAGCCGTCAGCTCCAGGCCTTCGCCGCCGTCGCGGCAGTCGCCGATCAGCTCAGTGCCGCGGTGCAGGTGGTCTGCCCTCCGGAGACCACCGCCCTGTGGTCCCTGCATCCGGGGGTCGGCCGCACGATGCCGTTCAACTACAACGACGCCTCCCTGGCTGACTGGGCCAACCTGCTGGGGGCGGTCCGGGAGCCCGACTTCCAGCTCTGCATCAACCGGGCCCGCGGCCGGCAGGTGGATCTGATGCTCTCGATGAGCCACATCCCCACCCGGCTGGCCAGCGAAGGGTTCTCCGCCACCGAGCGGATCGGCGTGAGCCCGGGCGGCTGGCCCAACCAGAGCGACTGGCAGGCCTTCCTCAAGCCGATCGGTGTGGAGCTCGATGCCGATCGCTTCCGGCTGACGCTGAGTCGGGCCGATCTGGCCGAGGCTGAGGCGGCCCTGCCCCGCGGCGAAGGCCCCTGCTGCTGCTGGCGCCCAGTGGCGGGAGTGGCGACTGGCCCCCGGCCCGCTGGCACGACCTGCCAGAGCGGATCCGCCAGCGGCTGCCCGACCTGCGCTGTCTCATCGCTCCGGATGGCTCGCCGCGTCAGCAGGCAGCTCTGCTGGCCAGTGCCGATGTGGTGCTGGCCAGCGATCCGCTCAGCATCGAGCTGGCGCTGCTGCTGGGTCTGCCCCTCGTCGCCCTGGGCCGCGATCCCGCTTCCCTGCCCCAGCGGGAGGGGGTCACGGGACTGGGTGCCGCGGACCAGCTTCAGAGCCTCGAGCCCCAGCAGGTGATGACGGCCCTGGGGTTCCGCTGAGGCGCGGCCATACGATCGGGCCCTGCCGCCACTGCCCCCATGGCTTCCAACGCCCCCCTCGCCGGACAGGTCGCGCTGATCACCGGCGCCAGCCGGGGCATCGGTGCCGCCATCGCCCGGGAACTGGCGCGGGCCGGTGCCAGGGTGGTGATCAACTACGCCAGCTCCCCGGAAGCCGCCGAGGCGGTGGTGAGCGAGATCCGCGCCAGCGGGGGGCTGGCCTGGTCCCATCAGGCCAACGTGGCCGATGAGGAGCAGGTGGAGACGATGGTGAAGACCGTTCTGGAGCGCGAAGGTCGTCTCGACGTGCTCGTCAACAATGCCGGCATCACCCGTGACGGCCTGCTGATGCGCATGAAGAACGCCGACTGGCAGAGCGTGATCGATCTGAACCTCACCGGCGTCTTCCTCTGCACCCGGGCCGTAAGCCGCACGATGCTCAAGGCCCGCAGCGGCCGCATCATCAACATCACCTCGGTGGTGGCGCTGTTCGGCAACCCCGGCCAGGCCAACTACAGCGCCGCGAAGGCCGGCGTGATCGGGCTCACCCGCAGCAGCGCCGCCGAATTCGCCAGCCGCGGCGTCACCGTGAACGCGGTGGCTCCTGGCTTCATCGAGAGCGACATGACGGCAGGGCTCGACAAGGAACCGATCCTGGCCGCCATTCCGCTGGGCCGCATGGGCCAACCCGCCGAGGTGGCCGGGGCCGTGCGCTTCCTGGCCGCCGATCCGGCCGCCGCCTACATGACCGGACAGGTGCTGCAGGTGGATGGCGGCATGGTCATGCGTTAGTGACCGGCTTGCCCAGCTCCTCGCGGAGCTGACGGATGCGCTGCAGCAACCGCAGCCGGCGACTGCGTGCGCTGATGGTGAGATAAAGCCGCACGGGCACGTACACGAGGGCCATCGCCAGACCGGTGGCGGCGATCAGCAGAAAGATCAGCGTGTTGGCGCTGCCGGTTGGATCGAGCAGGGCCGCGCTCAGGGCGCTGTCCAGGGATTCCGGCTGCAACTCCTCCATGCCTCGCACCCTATCGAGGCTGCGGCCGCTCAGCACCCCAGCCATGGCGGGGATTCGGCTTTCCCCACCCGCGCGCCCTCCGCCCGCATGGGACGCTGGGGTCCCTGCTCACTGACCTCCAGCCCCCGATGGCCAAGCTGATCAAGTTCTCGGATGACTCCCGCGCAGCGCTCGAGCGGGGCGTCAATGCCCTGGCCGACGCGGTGAGGGTCACGATCGGTCCGAAGGGGCGCAATGTGGTGCTGGAGAAGAAGTTCGGAGCGCCGGACATCGTCAACGACGGTGTGACGATCGCGCGCGACATCGAGCTGGAGGATCCCTTCGAGAACCTGGGCGCCAAGCTGATGCAGCAGGTGGCCAGCAAGACCAAGGACACCGCCGGCGACGGCACCACCACCGCCACCGTGCTGGCCCAGGCCATGGTGCGGGAGGGGCTGCGCAACGTGGCGGCCGGTGCCAACCCCATCGGTCTCCGTCGCGGCATGGAGAAGGCCGTGGCTCAGGTGGTGGCAGGTGTGGCTGCACGGGCCCAGTCGGTGGCCGGTGAGGCCATCCGTCAGGTGGCCACCGTGAGCAGTGGCAACGACGCCGAGGTGGGCGACATGATCGCCGAGGCGATGAAGGCGGTGAGCGCCGATGGGGTGATCACGGTGGAGGAATCCACCTCCCTGGCTACCGAGCTGGAGATCACTGAAGGCATGGCCTTCGACCGGGGCTATATCTCTCCCTACTTCATCACCGACCAGGACCGCCGCGAATGCGTCTTCGAGAATCCGCTGATCCTGGTCACCGATCGCAAGATCGCTGCCATCGCTGATCTGGTGCCGGTGCTGGAGGCCGTGAGCCGCAGCGGCCGGCCGCTGCTGATCATCGCCGAGGACGTGGAGGCCGAGGCCCTGGCCACCCTGGTGGTCAACAAGACCCGCGGCGTGCTGCAGGTGGCCGCCGTCAAGGCTCCCGGCTTCGGCGACCGGCGCAAGGCGATGCTGGCCGACATCGCCATCCTCACCGGCGCCACCCTGGTGAGCGAAGACCAGGCGATGACGCTGGAGAAAGTCACGCTGGCCCAGCTCGGCGGCGCCCGCCGGGTGACGATCAGCAAGGACGACACCACGATCGTGGCCACCGGCGACCATCAGAGTGCCGTGTCGGCCAGGGTGGCGGCGATCAAGCGGGAACTGGAGGCCACCGACTCCGACTACGACCGCGAGAAGCTCAGTGAGCGGATCGCGAAGCTCGCCGGCGGGGTAGCCGTGATCAAGGTGGGAGCACCCACCGAAACCGAACTGAAGAACCGCAAGCTGCGGATCGAGGACGCCCTCAATGCCACCCGTGCGGCCGTTGAGGAGGGAATCGTGGCCGGCGGCGGCAGCACCCTGCTGGAGCTGGCAGGCGGTCTCACCGAGCTGGCCGGCAGCTTCCAGGGCGATGAACGCACCGGCGTGACGATCGTGCAGCAGGCTCTTGGCGAGCCGGTGCGGCAGATTGCCGCCAATGCCGGCGCCGACGGCGCTGTAGTGACCTCGGAGATCAGCCGGCTCGGCAAGGGCTTCAACGCCCTCAGCGGCAACTACGAGGACCTGATGGCCGCCGGCATCGTCGATTCCGCCAAGGTCACCCGCCTCGCACTCCAGGATGCGGTGTCGATCGCCTCGCTGCTGATCACCACCGAGGCCGTGATCGCCGACAAGCCCGAACCCCCCGCACCGCCGGCCCCGGGTGGAGACATGGGTGGCATGGGTGGCATGGGCGGGATGGGAATGCCCGGCATGATGTGAGGCAGGCGGCGCTCGGTCGGCCGGGTGCTCAGCCGAGGGCGCGGCAGTAGGCAGACACCTGCAGATCGATGCCGGTGATCGCCGTGCCCACCACCACCGCATCGGCACCCTGGTCCAGAGCGCGTCGGGCCTGCTCCGGCGAGGCCACCCCACCTTCACAGATGAGGGCCACCTCGCCCGGCAGCGCCCGGCGCAGCAGGGGCAGGAGCTCCCAGNCCGGTGGGATCTGCCCCGCTGTGTCCTCGGTGTAGCCATAGAGCGTGGTGCCCACCCAGCTGCAGCCGAGTTCGGCGGCCCGCAGCCCGTTGGCCACGGAATCCACATCCGCCATCAGCGGTGCACCGAGCTCCTGCCTTGCCCGCTCGATCAGCACCGCAAGATCCTGCCCGCCGGGCCGGTGGCGTTCGGTGGCATCGACCGCCACCAGATCGGCACCAGCCCCCCACACCGCACGGATCTCCTCCCAGCCCGGAGTGATGTACACGGGACTGTCCGGATAGGTGCGCTTCCAGAGGCCCACGATGAGGGCATCCGGGCAGCGCCGCCGCACCGCACCGATGTGCTCCGGGCTCTCCAGGCGTACGCCGCTGGCACCGTTGCGCAGGCTGGCCTCCGCCATCGCGGCGATCACATCGGGATCTCGCAGCGGAGAACCCTCCGGTGCCTGCACGGAAACGATCAGNCCCCGGGGCTTCCCCATGATCTCTGCCGCCGCTCAGCTGGCCTCGGCCAGGTCGCTCGGATCCGGCAGNCAGGAGCNGCAGGGCCTCCAGGGCGGGCGGAGCNGGAGCAGGGGTNGGCGGGGGGTTCGGTCATCGGCGGGGGCACCAGCCGCAAAGCCAGGGCAGCACGCTCCGGCGCTTCCTGCTCGACCTGGACGGCGTCAGGCATGGTCAGGGCTGGGGGCTGCAGCGGCGGTTGTGGCTCGATCACCGTCAGAGGCGCAGGGCCTTCCGGGGTGCTCGCCACAGACAGGGCCTGCGGAACAGCCGGGCTCGGCGGCAGCGGGGCTGGCTCGGAAGGTGGGGCGACCTGAATCAGCTCGACCAGCCAGGCCACGGCAGCCGGGCCCTGCAGCGCCTCCAGCGGGCCCTGCAGCAGATTCTGGAAGGCTGCCACACCGCGGCGGTGGACCAGTTGGTCGGTCAGACGGCGGGCCAGCTGCGCATCCCGTTCGGCCACGGCGGCCTGCAGCCTGTCGGCGAGATCAGCGCGTTGGGTCATCGGCGTCATCGGGCTGCGGAGGTTGGAAGCTCGGGGAGAATCAGCTGAGCTTGCGATCGAGCAGAGGCCGGATCGCCAGGAACAGACCCGCAGCCAGGGCAGCCAGCACCGCCAGACAGGTGGCGATGTTGAGCTGGCCATAGGGAGCCTCCAGCACCACGGAGGTGAGGGAGAACGGGCCGGCGTAGGCGGCTCGGATCGGTTCAATCGCGAAGGTAAGGGGATTCACGGCCGCAAGCCAGCCCAGCCAGGCCGGCATGAAGGTCAGCGGTGCCAGCGCCGTGCTGGCGAAGAGCAGGGGCAGGTTGGCCACGAAGATGACCGCGATCAGTTCGATGTGGCCCGGCAGCGCGAAGGCCAGGCCCAGACTCAGGCCCGTGACGGCAAACACCAGCAGCAGCAGCGTGAGCAGCACCAGCAGCAGACCGGCACCGCCGGGCCAGCCATAGCCCAGCAGGACGGCGGTGGCCATGATCGCCAGACTCTGCACCAGGCTGAGGCTGGTGATGTAGAGCACCGAGGCCAGCACGATCGAGCTGCGGCTGCGCAGCGGCGCCACCAACAGGCGATTCAGGAAGCCGAATTCCCGGTCGAACATCACCGGCAGGCCGGCATTGAGGGCGGCGCTGAAGGCGGTGAACACGATCACGCCGGCGCCCAGGAAGCGGCCGTAGCTGATGCCACCCGGCAGCAGACCGGCAGGAGCGTTGGCGAACAGGGCGCCGAACAGCACCAGCCAGATCAGCGGCTGCAGCACCCCGGCCACCAGGGTGGAGGGACGACGTTGGAGCTGCACGAACAGCCGGCGCGTCAGAGCCAGCGTCTCCTGGCTGATTTCGGCGAAGGCGGAGGGTTCCGACGGCTGGGCGGCAGGATCCGTGCGGCTGGCGTCGGCGGTGGGGGTGGCGCTGGTCATCACATGCTCGCTTTGCGTTCGGCCTTCGGGTCGCGGCTGCCGGCCACCGCCAGTTCGGCGTCCATCAAGGTTCGGCCGGTGGCCTGCAGGTACACATCATCGAGGCTGGGACGACTCTGGGCCAGGGCGAAGACCGGCAGATCGGCCGCCGCCAGCTGGCGGCGCAACTGCTCGAGCACCCCGTCATGTTCGACCACCAGATTGAGCGAATAGCCCTGCGCCTGGTTGACCACCACCTGGCGGACCCCGTCGCAACCGCTCAGGAGCATCTGCACCCGGGCTGCCTCGGCCGCATCGCTGAACTCGCGCACCCGCAGGGTGACCCGGTCGCCTCCCAGGGCGGCCTTGAGCTCGGCCGGCCCCCCCTCGGCGATCACCCGCCCGGCCTCGATGATCGCCAGCCGATCGGCCAGGGCATCCANCTCTTCGAGGTAGTGGCTGCTGAGCAGCACGGTGGTGCCGGCGTCGCGAAGCTGGCGGAGCACCTGCCAGATGGCGGCACGGCTCTCGATGTCGAGTCCCACGGTGGGTTCGTCGAGCACCAGCAGACGGGGCCGGTGCAGCAGGCCGGCGGCCAGATCGAGACGGCGGCGCATGCCGCCGGAATAGCCGCCGCAACGGCGATCGATCCAGTCAGCCATGCCCAGCAGGTCGATCAGCTCGGCGATGCGCGCCTCCCGCAGACCGGACGGCAGGTGATAGAGATCGCCCTGGAGGCGCAGCAGCTCGCGGCCGGTGAGGATCTTGTCGAGAGCCACCTCCTGGGCCACATACCCCAGCAACCGCCTCACCCTGCGTGGTTCGGCGAGGGCATCCACCCCGGCCACCCGCACCCTGCCCTCATCCGGTGCCAGCANCCCCGCAGGCCTGGTCACGCTATGACCAGGAGGTGCAGCGCGCCTGCCTGGCCGCCAGCAGACTGCGCCAGTCAAGCCGGCCGGCGACAGAATCGATCTGCCCGCTCCGACCACAGGCCCGGGTGCGGCAACCGGACTGGTCAGTGTGCTGCTCCTGCGCGGCACCTACCCGCAGCCCCACATGGCCGGCCGCAGCGGCCTGGAGCTCTGCGTCTACGACGCCAGCCGCAGACAGGTGCGCCTCGGCGATGCCGATCGGCTGAACCTGCAGCCCGCCGTCCTCAGGCGCTGAGAACGCGCAGCGTCACACGTTGAACAGGAACTCCATCACATCGCCCTCCTCCACCACATAGTCCTTTCCCTCGGCACGAAGCCAGCCTCTGTTGCGGGCTTCCACCAGGGAACCGGCCTCCAGCAGCTGCTCGCAGCCGATCGTCTGGGCGCGGATGAAACCGCGTTCGAAATCGGTATGGATCACACCGGCCGCCTGGGGGCGGTCATGCCGGCCTTGATCGTCCAGGCGCGGGTTTCCTTCTCACCGGTGGTGAAGTAGGTGCGCAGGCCGAGGAGGCTGTAGGTGGCGCGGATCAGGCTCTGCAATCCGCCTTCCTCGACCCCCAGGCCCGCCAGGAACTCGGCCCGCTCCTCCTCCGGCAGCTCGATCAGCTCGGCCTCCACCTGGCCGAGATGCGCACGGTGCCGGCACCTTCGCTCTCGGCCAGGGCTGCCACCTCCTCGCAGTAGGCGTTGCCGGCGGCGAGATCGTCTTCGCTCACGTTGGTGGCGTAGATGATCGGCTTGGCGGTGAGCAACCCCAGTGGCTTCACCAATACCGCTTCCTCCTCGCTGAGCGCCACGCTGCGGGCGGCGCCACCGGCCTCCAGCACCGTCTGGATGCGCTCGAGTGCCCATCCTCCAACTGGGCCTCCTTGCTGGTGCGCAGTTGCTTCTTGAGGCGCTCGCGCCGCTTCTCCACCTGAGCCAGATCCGCCAGTCCCAGTTCCAGATTGATCACTTCCGCATCCCGCGCCGGCCCCACCGAGCCGCTCACGTGGATCACGTCGTCGTTCTCGAAACACCGCACCACGTGCACGATCGCGTCGACTTCGCGGATGTTGGCCAGAAACTTGTTGCCCAGCCCCTCACCCTGGCTGGCCCCCTTCACCAGACCGGCGATGTCCACGAACTCCACACGGGTGGGGATGATCTCCCGGCTGGCACTGAGGGCCGCGAGCTGATCCAGCCGCGGGTCGGGCACTGCCACACGCCCGAATTGGGCTCGATCGTGCAGAAGGGGTAATTGGCGGCTTCGGCCTGGGCGTTGGCCACCAGGGCATTGAACAGGGTCGACTTGCCCACATTGGGCAGGCCCACGATTCCGGCTTTGAGCATGGCTGGAATCTACGGGCCGCCGCTGGCCCCTTCCGGCAGCGAAACTGGGGTGGATCTCCACCCCGATCACCATCGCCACGCTCACGCCCCAGCGACCAGCGGCCAGTCAGGCCGTTGTGCCCGGTCCAGTCCCCCGCCGGACCCGGACGACCTGGCTGCGGCGCCGCAGCCTCTGGGTGGCGCTGGTTGCCGGAGCACTGCTGATCGGCGGCGTGGGGGTCGTCCTGCGCCAACGCAGCACCAGCCAGGCCGGCCGGCTGGCCGACTACACCGTGCTGGCCGAATCCGGCAGCCTGCCGGGGGTTGTGACCGCCAGCGGCGAACTCGAGGCCGAGCAGAGCGTCAACGTGAGTCCGAGGCGCCAGGGTGTGCTGCAGGAGCTCTACGTGGAGGAAGGGGATGTCGTGCGCCGCGGCCAGCCCCTGGCCCGCATGGACAGCGACGATCTGCGCGAGCGACTCGGCGAGCTTCGCGCCCAGCTCGCCTCCGCCGAGGCCCAGCTGGCCCGCAGCCGCAGCGAACTGGATCGCAACGAGCGGCTCTACCGCCAGAACGCGATCAGCCAGAGCGACTTCGACCGGGTGCGCAGCATCTTCCTGGTGGATGAAGCCGCAGTGAAGGCGGCTCGCCAGCGGCTGGAGGCCCGCCAGGTGGAGCAGGCCGATCTGATCGTTCGGGCTCCCTTCGACGGCGTGGTGAGCCAGCGCTTCGCCGATCCCGGCGCTTCGTGACGCCGACCACCACCGCCGCCGCCGTGGCCGGTGCCACCAGTTCCTCGATCGTGGAGCTGGCCCAGGGCCTGGAGGCGGTGGCCAAGGTGCCCGAGAGCGACATCGGACGGATCCGCCTCGGCCAGGACGCCGAAGTGCGGGTGGATGCCTTCCCCGACCGCCGTTTTCCCGCCCGCGTCAAGCGAATCACTCCCCGGGCCGTAAAGCTCAACAACGTGACCTCCTTCGATGTGGTTCTGGCGTTCCTGAAGCCCGAACCTCAGCTGCGCATCGGCATGACCGCCGACATCGGCTTCCAGACCGGCCGCGTCCAGGCCGACACCCTCGTGCCCACCGTGGCGATCGTGACCGAGGAAGGCCGCCCCGGCGTGCTGCTGGTGGGCAGGGACAATCAGCCCACCTTCCAGCCGGTGGAGCTGGGCGTCAGTGGCGGCGGGTTCGTGCGCGAGTCGGTGGAAACCCTGCGGGCGGGATGGCCTCCCGACCCCACCGTCAGTGAGCTGCTGCCGCTTGAGCTGCTGCGCAGTCTCGTGAGCCAGCGGCCGCAGCCGGCCCTGGCGCTGATGAATCTCTCCACTGCCGCCGGGGTTCAGGCCCTGCGCCAGTGGCCGCTCGAGCATCGTCCCGCCGCTTCGGTGAGCTGGTGGCATCTCCTGGCCGACGCCGGTGCCTGGCTCCATCCGACTCCGGCTGGCGGGTTGAACCGTCGCTCGGGGGCCCCCAGGACCGGGAGGCGCTGATCGCGGCCCTGGGCGAGGGCCTGATTGCCGCTGTGGCCGTGCATCACCTGCCGCTCGATCGGGAGGAGCAGCTGCTGCCGCTCGATCAGCGGCGTGCCGGCGTGGCCGGTCATGGAGGGCCGGTGCTGCCGCTCCTCTGGCAGGAGCTGGTGGAGCGGCGCGGCTGGTCGGTGGAGCAGCTCTGGCAGGCGCTCAGCTGGGGGCCTGCCGCTCTTCTGGGGCTGGAGCCGGAGGCTCTCGAGCCCGGCAGCCAGCGCTGGCTGCTGTTCGATCCGCACCACAGCTGGCGCTGCGAGGCCTCCGCCAGCCCCTCCAGGGCCGCCAATCAGCCCTGGCTGGGCAGGCCCCTGAGTGGACGGATCCTGGCCAGCGGTCTCACGGCTCCCGGCCGGTGGTTGCTTTAGGCAGCAGGCTGCCGGTCTGATCCAGCGGGTAGAAGCGCCAGAAGGCGCGGCCGATCACCTCCCGGGTCGGCAGGAACGCGCCGCCGGGCCAGAAGCGGCCATCCCAGCTGTTGGCACGGTTGTCGCCCAGCACGAGCACATGATCCCGCGGCACCACGGCATTGAGACTGCGGCAGGGGCCGATCCCCTGGCTGTCGACCTGGCAGAAGTTGCTCACGTAGGGCTCCCGCAGCCGCTGACCGTTGATGAAGACCTGGCCGCGGGGATTGACCTGGACCCGTTCGCCGGGCAGTCCCACCACCCGCTTGATGTAGGCATCACAGGCCGGATTGGCCAGACCGGGCAGGCTGCCCAGCAGCGGCAGGTTCACCAGCAGGCACCGCAGCGGATTGCGGGGGTTGGCACTGGCCAGCACCGGGTCGAAGTGGTAGGGAGAGTGGAAGACGACGATCTCGCCGCGGGCCGGCGGGCGCCGCAGATAGGTCAGCTTTTCCACCAGCAGCCGGTCCTGGATCTGCAGGCCGGGCAGCATCGAGCCCGAGGGGATGTAGCGCGCTTCCACCAGGAACTGGCGGATGCCCAGCGCCACCGTCAGCGTGATCAGCACACTGCGCCAGAAGCTCCAGGCGCTGTCGCTGCGGTGCGGAGCCGAGCCGGGGCGGGGCTCGTCGCCATCCGACCCGTTCTGATGCCCTGTGCGTGTCTGATGGTCCTGGTCGTCCAAGGGCGGATTCAGGTGGGTCTTCAAGGAGAGCGGGGTCGCGTTGCGGTCGCGCTGAAGCGGTGTACCGCCCGTTGCGATCACGGCAGATTAGGCAGGAGATCCGCTGCTCCCGCTGGATGGCACGCCCCCGTTGGCAACTGGCCACCGTACGCGTGGAGCAGCCCTGGCAACGGCGCTGGGATCGCTTCGTGGCGATCTGGGCCAGCCTCAACCTCCTGCTGGTGGCCTTCGATCTCACCTACCTGCCGCTGCGGCGGTTCTGGCTGCAGCGCAACCTCTATCCGATCCCCTCGGTGCCGCTGGTGGTGCCGCTCACCTGGATCCCCGATCTCACCCCCTGGCTCGATCCGATCAAGGGGATCGAGCCCCACCAGGAGACCCAGGCCTGGCTCGACCGGTTCGCGCGTCTCGACCGGCAGCTGCTCCAGGCTTCTGCGGCAGGCAGCGGCGCTTCGGCCATTCAGCGGGCATCTCTTGCCGCCGCCCTGGATGAGCAGGCGCGCAGCACCGCCGCCCTGATCGCCGGCAACGCCTTCACCGCGTCGGGTAACACCGCCAGTCTGGAAACGATCAAGCAGCGGCTGCGCCTTCGAGGCGGGAGCGGCGCGGCGGAGCAGGCCGCCCTGCGGCTGTTCAGTCCGGCCTGGATCGCCAGCCGGAGCTGGCGAGAGGAGCGGCTGTTCTGGCAGGAGCATGTGCTGCCGCTCGTGNGCCTGGATGCCCGCGCCCCCGCCGGAATCGGAGCCTGCGATGGTCAGGATGCGGGCGGGCCGCTCACCCATGCTGGGTGAATTTCCGCACGGTCGATCCCGGAAATTTCTCGAGCAGSTKAAGCCGTTCCAGAGCCCGTGCATCAGCACACAGCTGCCCAGCCGACCACTACGCAGTCGCAGCCAGCCCAGGCCCAGACCCAGGGCCAGCAGCGCCGGCAGCTCCGCCAAGCTGAGATGGGCCACCGCGAAGCTCAGGGCGCTGATCAGCAGGCCCCAGCCGCTGCCCCAGCGCTGCGCCAGAACCGGCAGCAGGGCGCCGCGGAACAGGGTTTCCTCAAACAGTGGCGCCAGGACCAGGGCGGTGAAGGCGAAGCAGCCGAGAGCCAGCGGTTCGCGGGTGGTGAGCACCAGTTCGAGCAGCGGGTTGCTGCCGCCGCCGTCGCCCACCAGGTGATCCACCGCCCAGCCCACCAGGGCCACCACCGGCAGCACCATCAGCACCCGGCTGACGGCCCAGCCAAGGTGCCCATGAGGGGGCGCCAGCGCCACTGCAGCCCCAGCTCAGGCGCCAGTCCTGGCGGTAGCAGCAGCCGCAGGATGAGCAGCGGTCCGGCCATCAGGGACAGGTAGAGGCCGAGCACCGTCAGGCCCTGCTCCACCGCGGCGCCGCTGCTGAGGCTGGTCGCCACTGCGCTCACCGCCGGTGCAGCCACCACCGGTGTCAGCACTTCGCCCACCAGCACGAAGCCGCCGGCGATCAGCAGCGTCACGTCCACTAGATCGAGCGGTGGTCCCAGCAGCGGCGGCGAAGGGCCGAGCCCCCGTCGCCAGCGTCTCCAGCCCTGCCGGGCCAGCAGCCCCAGCCCCACCAGCACCAGCAGAGCCGGCAGGGCGGTGGTGCCCAGCAGTCTCCAGAAGGCCTGCCGCTCCAGCGCCGGGTCGTTGCAGGACTGGGGCCGCCGGCTCAGCTGTTCGCAGATCAGCTGGCGGCGGAGGCTGGAGAGCGGCCAGGCCTGCTCGAGGGCGGTGAGATCGGCGGCATCGAGGCGCTGGCCCTGACGCAGAGCGGCGATCAAGGGGCGTTGATCGGGTCGGGCCTGGCCGGTGAGCACGTCCAGTTGCCTGGTCGCGGCGACTGGATCCCCCCGCTGCAGCTCCAGCAGGGCCAGTTCCAGTTGCAGTTCGGCCGCCGCCGGGGAGGGCGACTCCTCCACCTGGCGCCGCAGTTCCTCACGCAGCTCCTGGCGGGGGTCGCGGCCGCTCAGGCCGGCTCGCAGCGAGTCCGGCAGGGCCGGTGCCGCCAGGGCGGCGAGTTCCAGCTGTCGCAGCTGCAGGGCGTTGCCCACGGTGGGCTCCCTGAAGCTGCCGATCAGCGCATACAGCCACAGCAGGCTGCTGAGCAGCAGGCTCAGCACGGCCAGCCCGACCTTCCAGCCGGGTTGAGGTGGGTACGGGGGAGGGGCCTCGATTCGCAATGACGGGCTCCGGGACACCCAGGTCGCGCCGATTCTCCCCTCCCATACGATGGGCCGTCAGCGGCGAGCGCTCCTTGGCTCTCAGGATTGTGCTGGTTCGCCATGGGCTGAGCAGCTTCAACCTCGACCATCGCGTTCAGGGTCGCGACGATCTCTCCAGCCTCACCGATGCCGGCGCCGCCCAGGCCAGGGCGGTGGGCGAGGCGCTCGCGGACCTCCCCCTCGACGCGGTTTACACCTCCCCTCTGCGTCGGGCCTCCGATACCGCCGCGCAAATCCTCGCCGTCCATGGTCAGGGTCTGGTGGCCAATCGCCATGACGACCTGCTGGAAATCGACCTGGCTCCCTGGAGCGGTCTGCTGCGCAACGAGGTGCGGGAACGCTTCCCGGCCGAGGAGCGTCTCTGGCGGGAGGCTCCCGAGGCGCTCCGCCTGCCGCGGGCCGAGGGAGGCAGTTATGCACCGCTTCTGGAGCTCATGGCCCAGGCCCAGCGGTTCGCCCAGATGCTGCTGGAGGGCCATGCCGGCGCCCTCGACGACGACACCGGAGAGACCCTGCTGATCGTGGCCCACAACGGCATTCTCAGGGCCCTTGTGCTCTCGCTGCTGGGCCTTCCCGCCAGCGGTTTTCGCCGCCTGCGGCTCGACAACGCCTCGATCTCGGTGCTCAACCTGCGGCGGGGTGGCGCCGGCGCGCCGGCGGTGCAGCTGGAATCCCTCAACAGCACCGCTCACCTCGGCACGTCCGTGCCCGGCCGCGGGCGCGGCCCGCGGCTGCTGCTCGTGCGGCATGGCGAAACCGACTGGAACCGGCAGGGGCGCTTTCAGGGCCAGATCGACATCCCCCTCAACGCCACGGGCCGTGCCCAGGCCGATGCGGCCGGCCACTTCCTGGCCTCGGTGTCGTTCGAGCGGGCCTACAGCAGCTGGATGGCACGCCCGCGCCAGACCGCCGAGGCGATCCTGGCCAGCCACCCCGGTGTGCCCCTCACCACCACCGCCGGGCTTGCCGAGATCGGCCATGGCCTCTGGGAGGGTCGGCTGGAGTCCGAGATCGCCGAGGGATGGCCGCAGCTCCTGGCCGACTGGAAGCGGGCCCCCCAGACGGTGCAGATGCCGGAGGGCGAGACCATCCATGACGTCTGGCAGCGCTCGCTCGACACCTGGTGCCGCATCGCCGCCAGCCTCGGGCAGCAGGAAACGGCCCTGGTGGTGGCCCACGATGCGGTCAACAAGACGATCCTCTGCGCCCTGCTCGGTCTCACTCCGGCCGATATCTGGATCATCAAGCAGGGCAACGGCGGGGTGACCGTGGTCGACTATCCCCAGGGGGCCGGCGGCACTCCGGTGGTGGCGGCCCTGAATCTCACCAGTCACCTGGGCGGTGTGCTGGATCGCACCGCCGCTGGCGCGCTCTGAGGCTGATGGCCCCGCTCTGGCTCTCCGGTCTGGGGCTGCTGCTCTCCCCCGGGCAGATCCTGCAGCGGAGCGATGCGCTGATCGGGGCGGATGGGCGTCTCCAGGCCTTCGGGCCGGCAGCCGTGCAGCAGGCCCTGGGGCTGGGCCTCGAGCCGCGTCCGGCGCCGGGCTGTTGGCTGGCACCGGCGCTGGTCGATCCCCACAGCGTGCTGGAGGATCCGTTCCAGGGGCGTGCCGAGTGCCTGGCCAGCCTGGCCGAGGCCGCGGCGGCGGGGGGCTACGGCACGGTGGCCCTGCTTCCCTGGGCCAGCCCCTGGCGGGACAGGCCCGAGTCGTTGCAGATCCACTGGGCTGCACCGCTGCGGCTGCGGCTCTGGGGCAGTTTCAGCCAGTCCGGCCTGGATCAGGGGCTGGCGGCCCATGACGACCAGCTCGCTGCCGGGGCCGTGGGCCTGGCCGGCGGCGCTGCCCTGCCACCGGCCGAGTTGCTGGAACGCGCCCTCACCCTGGCCGAGTGGGCGGATCGGCCCCTGCTGCTGGCGCCGCGGCTGGCCCAGCTCAGTGGCGGCGGGTTCGTGCGCGAGTCGGTGGAAACCCTGCGGGCGGGATGGCCTCCCGACCCCACCGTCAGTGAGCTGCTGCCGCTTGAGCTGCTGCGCAGTCTCGTGAGCCAGCGGCCGCAGCCGGCCCTGGCGCTGATGAATCTCTCCACTGCCGCCGGGGTTCAGGCCCTGCGCCAGTGGCCGCTCGAGCATCGTCCCGCCGCTTCGGTGAGCTGGTGGCATCTCCTGGCCGACGCCGGTGCCCTGGCTCCATCCGACTCCGGCTGGCGGGTTGAACCGTCGCTCGGGGCCCCCAGGACCGGGAGGCGCTGATCGCGGCCCTGGGCGAGGGCCTGATTGCCGCTGTGGCCGTGCATCACCTGCCGCTCGATCGGGAGGAGCAGCTGCTGCCGCTCGATCAGCGGCGTGCCGGCGTGGCCGGTCATGGAGGGCCGGTGCTGCCGCTCCTCTGGCAGGAGCTGGTGGAGCGGCGCGGCTGGTCGGTGGAGCAGCTCTGGCAGGCGCTCAGCTGGGGCCTGCCGCTCTTCTGGGGCTGGAGCCGGAGGCTCTCGAGCCCGGCAGCCAGCGCTGGCTGCTGTTCGATCCGCACCACAGCTGGCGCTGCGAGGCCTCCGCCAGCCCCTCCAGGGCCGCCAATCAGCCCTGGCTGGGCAGGCCCCTGAGTGGACGGATCCTGGCCAGCGGTCTCACGGCTCCCGGCCGGTGGTTGCTTTAGGCAGCAGGCTGCCGGTCTGATCCAGCGGGTAGAAGCGCCAGAAGGCGCGGCCGATCACCTCCCGGGTCGGCAGGAACGCGCCGCCGGGCCAGAAGCGGCCATCCCAGCTGTTGGCACGGTTGTCGCCCAGCACGAGCACATGATCCCGCGGCACCACGGCATTGAGACTGCGGCAGGGGCCGATCCCCTGGCTGTCGACCTGGCAGAAGTTGCTCACGTAGGGCTCCCGCAGCCGCTGACCGTTGATGAAGACCTGGCCGCGGGGATTGACCTGGACCCGTTCGCCGGGCAGTCCCACCACCCGCTTGATGTAGGCATCACAGGCCGGATTGGCCAGACCGGGCAGGCTGCCCAGCAGCGGCAGGTTCACCAGCAGGCACCGCAGCGGATTGCGGGGGTTGGCACTGGCCAGCACCGGGTCGAAGTGGTAGGGAGAGTGGAAGACGACGATCTCGCCGCGGGCCGGCGGGCGCCGCAGATAGGTCAGCTTTTCCACCAGCAGCCGGTCCTGGATCTGCAGGCCGGGCAGCATCGAGCCCGAGGGGATGTAGCGCGCTTCCACCAGGAACTGGCGGATGCCCAGCGCCACCGTCAGCGTGATCAGCACACTGCGCCAGAAGCTCCAGGCGCTGTCGCTGCGGTGCGGAGCCGAGCCGGGGCGGGCTCGTCGCCATCCGACCCGTTCTGATGCCCTGTGCGTGTCTGATGGTCCTGGTCGTCCAAGGGCGGATTCAGGTGGGTCTTCAAGGAGAGCGGGGTCGCGTTGCGGTCGCGCTGAAGCGGTGTACCGCCCGTTGCGATCACGGCAGATTAGGCAGGAGATCCGCTGCTCCCGCTGGATGGCACGCCCCCGTTGGCAACTGGCCACCGTACGCGTGGAGCAGCCCTGGCAACGGCGCTGGGATCGCTTCGTGGCGATCTGGGCCAGCCTCAACCTCCTGCTGGTGGCCTTCGATCTCACCTACCTGCCGCTGCGGCGGTTCTGGCTGCAGCGCAACCTCTATCCGATCCCCTCGGTGCCGCTGGTGGTGCCGCTCACCTGGATCCCCGATCTCACCCCCTGGCTCGATCCGATCAAGGGGATCGAGCCCCACCAGGAGACCCAGGCCTGGCTCGACCGGTTCGCGCGTCTCGACCGGCAGCTGCTCCAGGCTTCTGCGGCAGGCAGCGGCGCTTCGGCCATTCAGCGGGCATCTCTTGCCGCCGCCCTGGATGAGCAGGCGCGCAGCACCGCCGCCCTGATCGCCGGCAACGCCTTCACCGCGTCGGGTAACACCGCCAGTCTGGAAACGATCAAGCAGCGGCTGCGCCTTCGAGGCGGGAGCGGCGCGGCGGAGCAGGCCGCCCTGCGGCTGTTCAGTCCGGCCTGGATCGCCAGCCGGAGCTGGCGAGAGGAGCGGCTGTTCTGGCAGGAGCATGTGCTGCCGCTCGTGGCCACCAACTACTGGCGCTCCAGCGATGGGAACGGCCGCCCCACCGACCACTTCTGGCGGTTGGATCTGCTGTGCTTCCAGAGTGTCTTCCTGGTCGACATCCTGTTGCGGGTGCTGCGGCTGAAACGCCGCCTGCCAGGCCTGAGCTGGCGCGATGCGCTACTGCGGCGCTGGATCGACCTGCCGCTGCTGCTGCCGTTCTGGCGCTGGCTGCGGCTGCTGCCGGTGCTGGAGCGGTTGCAGGCCTCCGGCCTGGTGAGCATCGAGCCACTGCGGGCGGTGGTCAGCAGGGCCGTGGTGGCCCTGCTCGCGGTGGAGCTGTTCGAGGTGCTGGCACTGCAGTTGCTCGATGGCGCCCAGGGTCTGGTGCGGAGCCGCGACTGGCCGGAGCGGCTGCGGCGCCTGCGCAGCCACCAGACCGTCTCGGTGCTCCAGCAGGAGGAGCGGGAGCTGGTTGCCTGGTGCGGATCTGGGCGCCGCTGCTGCTGGCCCGGATCGCTCCGCGTCTGGGGCCGGAATTGCAGAATCTGCTGGGCTACGCCCTCCGCCGCAGCCTCGATCGCACCATGGTTCCCCAGCCGCTGCGGGGTCTGCAGCCACTGCTTCAGGTGGAGAACGGTCTCAGCCGTCAGCTGGCCGGAGGGATGGTCGAGAGCCTGATGGAGCTCTCGCGCAACACCGGCAACCAACTGGCCCGCCGCGACGACGTGCAGATCGAGCTGCTGCAGGAGCTCGTGGATCGCTTCTGGGAGGAGCTTGCCGCCGCGCTGGAGCAGGGGCCCGTGCTGCAGCGGAGCCAGGAGCTGATCTGCTCGCTGATCGAGCAGCTCAAGGGCACCTACCTCAGCCAGATCAGCCGCTCGGGGATCGAGGCCCTGATCCAGGAGCTCGACGAACTCACCACCGCGACCCTCGAGCCTCCGCTCACCCCACCAGCAGCGCCTGCCACTCCTCCGGCCTGAACCCGGTGAGCACCCTGCCGGATGCCGTGATCAGGTAGGGACGCTTGATGAGACGACCATCGGCTGCGAGCGCGGCGAGGGCCTGCTCGTCGTTCATCGCCTTGATCACGGCGCTCCCCAGGGCCCGGTAGCTCTGCCCGCTGGTGTTGAACAGTCGCTGGCGGCCGAGCTGCTCGAGGCCCAGGCGCAGCTCCGCCAGGCTGGGGGGCTGACTGGTGATGTCGATCGGATCGACCGTCACACCGTGGTCGGCCAGCCATGCCAGGCTTTGCGGCAGGTGCCGCAGCCGGCGTAGCTGTAGAGCTTCATGGCGGGGCGCCGCGGCAGCGCCGGTCAGATCACTTGCCCACCAGCGACTTCAGCGCGCCGACCAGGCTGTTGGATCCCTTGCCGGCGCCATCGGAAGGGCGGGTGCGCACGGTCACGTCGCCGTAGACGCTGGTGCGGCAGCTGAGGCGGTAGCTGGCCGGGCGGTCGGCCAGATAGACCTGCTCGATGTCACTGCGGGGGGAGAGGTTCTGCATGCCCTCCACCACCTCCATCACGCAGGTCCCGCACTGGCCGAGGCCGCCGCAGTTGTTGAAGTTGTTGAACCCCTTGTAGGGGTTGATGCCCGCATCCAGAGCAGCCTTGCGGAGGTTGGCGCCTTCGATGCAGCCGACCTGCTGGCCTTCCTGTTCGAAACGGATGGTGGGCACGGTCGAGCGGGGGGTGGAACTGCGCCGCCCAACTTACGCCAAGCAGCGGCCGCCCGGCTCCCGCTCCCTAGCATCGTCACGCTCGCCAATCCGCCGTGACGGCCATCCAGGGATACGACCTTGTCGTTCAGCAGTTGATCCCCGGCTACGCCAGCCTCGCCAGGCTGGCGGTGGCTCTGCTGGCGGCTTCACCCCTGGCCTCGTCTGAAGCCGCTGCCGTGCTGGTGGCCGGCTGCGGCACCGGCGCGGAGCTCGTGGAGGCCCGCGCCCAACGGCCCGACTGGAAGCTCACGGCCATCGATCCCTCCGCCGAGATGCTCCAGGCCGCACGAGGCCGCCTGGCGGGAGNCCCCATCGAGTGGCAGCAGACCACTGTCGAGAACCTTCACGCTCCAGGGGCCTTCGCCGGTGCTCTCTCGGTGCTGGTGCTGCAGTCGCTCCCCGACGACGGCACCAAGCTCGCCTTCCTCACGGCCCTGGCCCGCAGTCTTCAGCCAGGCGGACAGCTGGTGCTGGTCGACCTGATGGCCCCGGAACGCTCGCCCCTGCAGCAGCAGGTGCAGCAGGCCTGGCTGGGCTTCCAGCGCGCCAGCGGCCTCGGCGGCGACGACGCCCTGTTGACACCCCATCTGCAGGGGCTGCACCCGATCGGCCTGGCCCGGCTCACGGCTCTGGTGAATGCCGCCGGCTTCGGCGATCCGGCGCGGGTGTTCCAGGCCCTCAGTGTGGAGGGCTTTCTGCTGCAGCGGCTCGACTAGCGGCGTCGATGCAGCGCTGCAGCACCCCATCCACCGCGTCGGCATCCAGCCAGCCCAGGATGGTGGTGACCCTGCCTTCGAGATTCTTGTAGGTGCGGAAGAATTCAGCCACATCCTCCAGCTGGTTGGCCGCTATCTGGCGGATCGAGCGGATCTCCCGATGGCGGAATCCGGCTTCGGGGATGCAGAGGAGCTTGCCGTCGTGGGCACCGCTGTCCACCATGTCGAGGATGCCGATCGGACGGGCCTGGATCAGGCAGCCTGGAAAGGTGGGCTCCTCCATGATCACCATGGCATCGAGCGGGGAGCCGTCCTCCGCGAGGGTGTTCGGCACGAAGCCGTAATCGAAGGGATAGCGCACCGAGGAGTGCAGCACCCGATCGAGGGCCATCACACCCGCGTCGGCGTTGTACTCGTACTTGTTGCGGCTACCGGCGGGAATCTCCACCACCAGATTCACCAGACCCGGAGCTGGTGATGCCGGCAGCTGGCTCAGGTCCATGGCTGAGGGGTCGGGGAGGGGTCTGCGGCCGGCCGGCCAGCACCGTGGCGAGCGGCAGACACAGGGTGACCAGAGCGATCAGGCTGCCCAGCAGCAGCGGTAGAGCGTTGAGGCTGGAACTGTAGGGATCCGCTCCGGCATCGGAGGATCGATCCTGACCGGTTCGAGGATCCGCTTCGGGAGCGGGTGCAACCCCCTCGAGCAGGGCGGTGGGGCTGGGGGCAAGTCGGGGAACGCTGTCCATGGAGTGTGGCGGGGCCGGAACCCTTGACCACGGTTCAGGTGGGACGCAAAGAATGCTCCGATTGTGGCATTGACGGCACGGATCGGCCGTACTCCACCGCTCGCCGGATCACGCCGCCGGCCGCACCTGCTCGGCGTGGTGATCGATGCGGCTCAGCTCCAGACCGACCGGGTTGTCCAGCTGATCCAGCCGGATCCGGATCGCGCGCAGCTCCTCGAGAATCGAGCCCAGCAGCTGCTGGGTGGCCGTGGAGGGTGAATTGAGCACCTCCACCGTGACCTCCTTGATGCGGAGCACATCGCGGGCGAAGCGGGCGACTTCGTTGGGGTGGAACTGGAGCGGCTCCTTCTGATCGCTGCGGTATTCCGGGTTGAGCTTGCGCGGGTTGAACGGAGGGTTCAGATTGCCGGGGTCGGTGTTGGTGTAGCGATACACCGAGGCCCGGGAGCGGTTCAGAGCCTTCTGAACCTCATCGATGCCGATCAGGCTGTCGCTCCCCTCCGAGGTGCCGATGGCCAGGCTGGCCGGTTCCTCGTCGATGCGACCCGCAGCGGCCAGGGATGCTCCAGGCTGGTTCACGCCTCGGTTGAACGCTGGCTGGGCAAGCATCAGGGGGGCGGGAGCTCTGGAGATGGGCGGACCTTACCAGAGGTTTCCCGCCGGGTCAGTAGGGGATGACGCGGATCTGGCTGGTGATAGCTTCCGCCTCCCCCGCTGCTCACGGTCATGCGCGTCTCCCGCCTGATGCTGGTGACGCTGCGCGACGATCCCGCCGAAGCTGAGATCCCTTCCCACAAACTCCTGCTGCGGGGGGGGTACATCCGACGTGTGAGTTCCGGCATCTACGCCTACCTGCCGTTGATGTGGCGCGTGTTGCGCAAGGTCTCGGCGATCGTGCGTGAGGAGATGGATACCGCCGGTGCCCTCGAAACCCTGTTGCCGCAGTTGCAGCCGGCCGAACTGTGGCAGCGCAGCGGACGCTGGGCCGGCTACACGGCGGGGGAGGGAATCATGTTCCACCTGCAGGATCGTCAGGGGCGCGAACTGGGTCTGGGGCCCACCCATGAGGAGGTGATCACGGCCCTCGCCGCGGATCTGCTGCGCTCCTACCGGCAGCTGCCTGTGAATCTGTATCAGATTCAGAGTNAGTTCCGCGATGAGATTCGTCCCCGATTCNNGCTGATGCGGGGACGGGAATTCATCATGAAGGATGCCTATTCCTTCCACGCCGATGAGGCATCCCTGCGCGACACCTATGCGGCAATGGATCAGGCCTATCGGCGGATCTTCGCCCGCTGCGGCCTGCGTGCCGTGGCGGTGGAGGCCGACAGCGGTGCGATCGGTGGCTCAGCCAGCCAGGAATTCATGGTCACCGCCGATGCGGGTGAAGACCTGGTGCTGACCAGCGCCGACGGCCGCTATGCCGCCAACCAGGAGAGGGCGGTGTCGCTGGTGAGCGATCCGCTGCCCCTGCCCGGCGGGGTGCGCGCCGGCGGCGCCGGTGAACCGCTGGCCACCCCGGGGCAGAGCGCCATCGACGATCTCTGCGCTGCCCACGGCTTCCGGGGCTGCCAGATCGTCAAGGTGCTGCTGCTGCTGGCCCGCTTCGAGGACGGCACCCAGCAGCCCCTGCTGGTGAGCCTGCGCGGCGACCAGCAGCTCAACGAGGTGAAGCTGGCCAATGCCGTCACGGCCCGGCTGGCGGCGCAGCACGGCACCCTCCTGGAGGTGGCGCCCCTGACGCCGGAGGCGGCCGGGCGCGAGGGTGTGGCGGCGCTCCCCTTCGGCACCCTGGGGCCTCAGCTGAGCGATGCCTCGCTGGCGGGAGCGCGCAGCTGGCAGCCTCGCTTCCTGCGGCTGGCCGACGAGAGCGCCGCCCGGCTCGAGGCCTTCGTGTGCGGCGCCAACACCCCCGATACCCATCTGGTCGGGGCGGCCTGGGGCGCGATCTGTCCGTGCCCCGAGTCGCTGGACCTGCGCTCCGCCCAGCCGGGCGACCGCTGCCGGCATGATCCCGACCAGGTGCTGGAGGCCAGCCGCGGCATCGAGGTGGGGCACATCTTCCAGCTGGGGCGCAAGTATTCCGAAGCCCTCGGCGCCTGCTTCACCAGCGAGGCGGGCAGCGAGGAGCCCCTCTGGATGGGTTGCTACGGCATCGGTGTGTCGCGGCTGGCCCAGGCCGCTGTGGAGCAGCACCACGACGCCAACGGCATCTGCTGGCCCACGGCCATCGCCCCCTTCGAGGTGATCGTGGTGATCGCCAACACAGCCGAGGAGAGCCAGTGCAGCCTGGCGGAGCAGCTCTATGGCCAGCTGCAGGGTGCGGGCATCGAGGTGCTGCTCGACGACCGCGGCGAGCGGGCCGGGGTGAAGTTCAAGGATGCCGACCTGATCGGCATCCCCTGGCGCGTGGTGGTGGGCCGTGGCGCCTCCGAGGGCCGGGTGGAACTGCTGGAGCGGGCCACCGGCGCCCAGCAGGAGCTGGCCGCCGGCGAGCTGCTCGGGCGACTGGAGAGCCTCATCGAGGTTCAGCGCCGGGGCTTGCTGCCGGCCTGAGGGCGTCCGCTCGGGCCGCTCCGACCTGCCCACCTAGGATCCCCCCAGCCGAAGCAAGCCCATGGCCGCAGCTCTCACCGCCTGGTTCGCCGAGGGTCTGCGGCACTGGGGGCGGGTCATCGGTGCGCTGACGCTCTGTGCCTGCCTGCTGATCGGGGGCTGTGCCACCGCCGCTGGACTCAGCGGCAACTACGAGCAGGACACGGTGACCGTGGCCGATGCGCTGATCGCCACCATCGCCCTGCCTGCCGAGGATCCCGGCCGAGCCGACGCCGAGACCAGCGCCCGCTCGCTGATCAACGACTACATGGCCCGCTACCGGCCTCGCCGGGAGGTGAACGGTCTGGCCTCCTTCACCACGATGCAGACCGCGCTCAATTCCCTGGCCGGTCACTACTCGAACTATCCGAACCGCCCCGTGCCGGAGGCGCTGAAGGATCGGGTCACCCGGGAACTCCAGAAGGCCGAGGCAGGCGTGGTGCGGGGCGCCTGATGGGATTGTTTTGACGAACGGCACCTCGATCTGAGAATCTTTCTCCTTGTGCTCAGAAGCGGCTGCGGGCCGCCGTGTCCTTGGCCAACGTCGTCGTCATCGGTGCGCAGTGGGGTGACGAGGGGAAGGGCAAGATCACCGATCTTCTCAGCCGGTCGGCCGACGTTGTGGTGCGGTATCAGGGCGGAGTCAACGCCGGCCACACCATCGTGGTGAATCATCAGGTGCTCAAGCTGCATCTGATCCCCTCCGGAATTCTCTATCCCGACACGGTCTGTCTGATCGGCTCCGGCACGGTTGTCGACCCCAAGGTGATGCTGGGCGAGCTCGACATGCTGATCGGCTACGGCATCGATGTGAGCGGTCTGCAGCTCGCCTCCACGGCCCATGTCACGATGCCCTACCACCGCCTGCTGGATCAGGCGATGGAGCGGCGCCGCGGCGACCGCCGCATCGGCACCACCGGCCGCGGCATCGGTCCCACCTATGCCGACAAGTCGGAACGCAACGGCATCCGCATCATCGACCTCCTCGATGAGCAGCGTCTGCGTGATCGTCTGGCCGGACCTCTGGCGGAGAAGAACGAGATCCTTCAGAAGCTCTACGGTCTCGAACCGCTCGATTTCGAGGCGGTGGTGGCCGAGTACGTGGTCTACGGGCAGCGTCTCGCCCCCACGTGGTCGACTGCACCCGGGCCATCCACCAGGCCGCCCGGGCCCGCAAGAACATCCTGTTCGAGGGAGCCCAGGGCACCCTGCTCGACCTCGATCACGGCACCTATCCCTATGTCACCTCGTCCAACCCGGTGAGCGGCGGTGCCTGCATCGGCGCGGGCGTCGGCCCCACCCTGATCGACCGGGTGATCGGAGTGGCCAAGGCCTACACCACCCGTGTGGGTGAGGGTCCCTTCCCCACCGAGCTGGATGGCAGCCTCAACGATCACCTCTGCGACCGTGGCGGCGAGTTCGGCACCACCACCGGTCGCCGTCGCCGCTGCGGCTGGTTCGACGGGGTGATCGGCCGCTACGCCGTGGAGGTGAACGGCCTGGACTGCCTGGCGATCACCAAGCTCGACGTGCTCGATGAACTGGATGAGATCCAGGTGTGCGTGGCCTATGAACTCGATGGCCGGCGCATCGAGCACTTCCCCAGCTGCGCCGAGGATTTCGCCCGCTGCAAGCCGATCTTCGAGACCCTGCCCGGCTGGCAGAGCTCCACGGCCGACTGCCGCAGGCTGGAGGATCTNCCCCCCACCGCCATGAGCTATCTGCGTTTTCTGGCGGAGCTGATGGAGGTGCCGATCGCGATCGTGTCGCTCGGTGCCGACCGCGACCAGACGATCGTGGTGGAGGATCCGATCCACGGCCCCAAGCGGGCGCTGCTGAGCGTCTGACCCTCCCTCACCATGACCGCCAAGCTCTTCGATGTCGTCGGCATCGGCAACGCCATCGTCGATGTGCTGGTGCACGCCGACGACCGCTTCCTGGATGATCACGGTCTCACCAAGGGCACCATGGCCCTGGTGGATGAGCACCAGGCGGAGCGCCTCTACGCCAGCGTGGGGCCCGGTCTGGAAACATCCGGCGGCTCCGCGGCCAACACCCTGGCGGGCATCGCGCAGCTGGGCGGGCGGGCCGGCTTCATCGGGCGGGTGCGCGACGACCAGCTGGGCGCGATCTTCGCCCACGACATCCGCTCCGTGGGAGCGCGTTACGAGACGCCGCCGGCCAGCAGCGGTCCCTCCACGGCCCGCTGCCTCATCCTGGTGACCCCGGACGNCCAGCGCACGATGTGCACCTACCTGGGTGCCTCGGTGGCTCTCGATCCGGCCGATCTGGATCTGGAGATGGTGGCCCAGGCCCGGGTGCTCTATCTGGAGGGTTACCTGTGGGACAGCGACGAGGCCAAGGCCGCCTTCATCGCCGCCGCCGAGGTGGCCCGCTCCCATGGCGGCCAGGTGGCCCTGAGCCTGTCCGATGCCTTCTGCGTGGAGCGGCACCGCGACAGCTTCCAGGAGCTGGTGGATGGCCACGTCGACATCCTGTTCGCCAACGAGATGGAGATCACCTCCCTGTACAGGGCCAACAGCTTCGAGGAGGCGGCTGAGCAGGTGCGCGGCCGCTGCCGCATCGCCGCCCTCACCCGCAGCGAACGGGGCTCGCTGATCCTCGCTGGCGATGCCAGCCATGCGATCGAGCCGGTCCGCCTCGGCCCCCTGGTCGACACGACGGGCGCCGGCGACCTCTACGCCGCGGGCTTTCTGCACGCCTACACCCAGGGCGAGCAGATCGCGGCCTGCGGGCGGCTCGGCTCCCTCTGCGCCGGCCAGGTGGTCACCCAGCTGGGTCCGCGGCCGCAGCTGGATCTTCAGGCCCTGGCGGCCCGGCATCCAGGCTGAGCGGGGCGGTCAGTTCCGCGCCCAGCCAGGCCCCATAGCCCGCACTGGCGGTCACCGGCCAGTGCAGCCACTCCGGACAGGAGTAGCTGTGCAGCCGATGCACCAGCTCCTGGAGGGCCGTGAGACGGGCGCTGTCGGTCTTGAAGAGCAGCTGCACCTCGGTGGCGGTCTCGATCGCCCCCTGCCAGTGGTAAAGGCTGCGCAAGGGGGTCAGCGTCACACAGGCCGCCAGCCGCTGCTTCAGCACCCGCCGCGCCAGGCTTCCGCACGCTGCTGGTCGGCTTCGGTGGTGACCGCCAGCAGTGGCTGGCCCGGGGAGAACTCAGCCATGGGGAGGCTCCGGCAGGCACGGCTTCGACGTGGGCCAGGCTGCCAGCCGGGCCAGCAGATCAGCCAGCGGCAGCGCTTCTCCCCACGTCGGGCTGACCGGCCGGGGCCGCTGCAGCAGCAGCAGGTTCAGGTTGCGCTCGGCGGCCAGGCGCTGCCACACCGCCTCGCTGAAGCCGCCTCCCTGCCGCGCCAGCACGGTGGTGATGCCCCAGTGGCTCAGCAGGGCCGCTTCGATCCAGCCGCTGCGGCTGGGCCGCACGCAGGCCAGCCGCTCGGCCGGGATGCCGGCGGCGATGGCCTGCTGCAGAGCGGCGGCGGTCGGCAGCAGGCGGGCGTGGTGGACGGCGCCGGGCTCAGGGCCACGGCCTCGCCCAGCCGCCGGGC